>NBLI01000149.1 GCA_002084535.1 Candidatus Zhuqueibacterota bacterium 4572_119 | reverse complement strand
TATAATATTTCAATCGATTATACATCAACTTTTGGGAATTGCTTTCACTCCTGACGCATTTCTATACCACAACCAATTATTTTTTCATTTATTTTCATTTCTTTTTCTTCTGTGGCAATTTTTTTTTGTTCTACAGATGAGGCAAAAACTCCGTTATTAATCCCAAATAAATCAACAATCCAATCACATCATTTGACGTAGTAATAAAAGGACCAGTGGCGATTGCCGGATCGATATTTATTTTTTTGAGAATGACCGGTATTAGCGCGCCCATAAAGGACGCCATGATAATGATAAAAAACAAAACAACGCCAAGCAATAGTCCAAAACTCGCCTGTTTCAAAAACACCGATACAACCAGGTAAAGTAAAAAACCACAGATCAATCCATTTAGCAATGAAACCGCGATTTCCCGAAACAGTCTTTTTCTGATTTCAAAAAGATCAATTTCGCCGGTCGCCATACCTCGCACCATAATTGTTGAGGATTGGATCCCGGCGTTACCTCCCATTGCCATTATAATAGGAATAAAAAACGCGGCGGCAATAATCTGGCTCAAAGAGGCTTCAAATCGACTCAGGATAAAAGCTGAACCAAGCTGTCCCACAAATCCCACTAATAACCAGGGGAGCCTTACCTGGGAAATGCGCAAGATTGACGTTTCGCGAAACTCCTCTTCGTCTGTAATACCAGCCATGCGCTGCATATCCTCGGACGCTTCTTCTTCCATGACATCGGCAACATCATCAAATGTGATTCGCCCGACAAGTTTACCATGATCATCGGTTACCGGGATGGAAACGAGGTCATATTTTTTGGCGATATTGGCGACTTCCTCCTGGTCCATATCAGTTTTCACTGAAACGATTTCCGGATCCATAATTTCAGAAATTTTTACTTTGGGACTGGCAAGGATCAGAACTTTCAGCGAAACAATTCCCACCAGCTTATCTTCATTATCAACCACCCAGATATAGTACAAATCATCGACTTCTTCAGACTTTGTGCGGATTTCATCAATCACTTGCTGCACGGTCAAATTTTTATTCACGGCAACATATTCTTTTGCCATGATGCCGCCGGCAGTGTCTTCGTCATGCGTCAATAATTCAATGACTTCTTCGGAATCTTCCTTATCGATGCTGTCAAGAACCTTTTGCACCATATCATCGGGCAAGTCGGACACCAAATCGGTGGCGTCGTCCGAATCCATCTCATCGACGATTTCTGAAATTCGCTGCTCATCAAGATCGTCCAAAATTTTATCACGGCTGATGTCATCCATTTCCGCGATAACGTCAGAAGCAACCTCGGCGTTTAGCAGGCTAAAAATATAGTTGCTGTTTTCTTCATTTAAATAATGGAGAATTTCAGCCAGGTCTGCCGGATGCAAATCAATGATGATATTCCGGATAATTACTTTTCTGTTCGCGTCAATCAGGTACTTTAAGTTCTCAACGATTTCTTTAATATCTTTTAGTTCCATTCGCGAATCCTTTTACTTATGGATTTTTTAATCCGGCAAACTCTTTTGTTAATTTGATAAAATCCTGAACAAACAACTGCTCAGGTCTTTTTTTCAAATCTATGGAAAGCTGACTTAAATCCGGTGTTGTATCCCCGACAAGCTTCAGAGAATTCCTCAACATTTTTCTCCGCTGAGAAAAAACTTTTTTGACAATCTCCATAAATAAATCAAGTTCGCTGCCCGTTAATTCTATCTTTTTTTTGAACTTCCATTTTACCACAGAAGATGTGACATCAGGCGCCGGAGAAAAGGCAAATTTAGATACATCGAACAGCTTTTCAACATCCGCGTAAAACTGGCTGAATACAGACAAAATCCCAAATTCCTTTGAGCCGGGTTGAGAGACAATTCGCTGAGCCACTTCCTTTTGAATCATGAAAGTCGCTTCGCTAAAATATTCCCTGTTTTCGAAAATTTTAAACAGAACCGGGCTTGTGATATGGTAAGGCAAATTACCGAGAGCCTTGTACTTTTTTTCCCGAGATAAAATTTCTTCAAATGACAGTTTTAAAATATCACCATGCCAAAGTTTAAAATTTTTTTGTCCTCTAAAAAGCTGATCCAGTATTTTAACCAGGTTATCATCGATCTCGACAGCAAAAATTTCCGCGTCCGATTGAACCAGGTATTTTGTCAGCACACCTTTTCCAGCGCCAATTTCCAGCACAGAATCTTCGTTATTCAAATTCAGCGAGTTTACTATTTTCCGGACGATATTTTCGTCCTTTAAAAAATTTTGCCCGAGGCTTTTCTTGGGACGAATTTTATAATCTTGCATTTATTTTTTCTATAATTTATTAATCCGTGAAAATCCGTTTCATCCGCGAAATGCTCCATAGGCGCATCTGCCTGGCGCGATCCGCGTCTTATGAAAATCAATTCGATTTTATACCAAACAATTCTTCCACATTTTTATTCGTCTGAAAAGCCAAATCAGCAACATTTATCCCCCTAACTTCCGCGATTTTGTTCGCGATCAAAGGGACATAAGCAGGCTCGCAGCGTTTTCCACGGTACGGAACCGGCGCCATGAATGGGCAGTCTGTCTCCAAAAGCAAACGATCCAAAGGTACAAAATCAGCAGCAACAGTCAGTGCTTTTGAATTCTTAAAAGTAACCACGCCGGTAAAAGATATGTGGAAGCCAAGATCAAGTACAATTTTTGCCTCATCTTCCAGCCCGGAGAAACAGTGAAACACACCACGAAGTTTGTTTTTGAAGTCGCTGGCAAGGATAGACAAAATATCTCCCCAGGCTTCACGATTATGAATGATGACAGGTTTATCCAACTCAACCGCTTTTTCCAGTTGCCGGACAAGCACCTGTTTCTGGATTTTAGCCGGAGAATCATCCCAGTAATAATCCAATCCGATCTCTCCAATGGAAACCACTTTAGGACGCGCGAAAAGCTGATTGAGTTGCTCCCAGTGATCCGGCTTAACCTGATGTGAACTATTGGGATGAAAACCAGCGGCAGCATAAACATGCTCATATTTTTCCGCCAATTCAATCGCCAGGCGGCTGGTTTTTAAATCGATGCCGATATTAATAATCCGGGTAACACCCGCGTCAAGCGCGTTTTGAATGACCTGATCGCGGTCTTCATCAAATTTGTCAAAATAAAGATGCGCGTGCGTGTCCACAAAAGTGACATTAGCTGATTTTTGATCCATTGGGCATCGCTTTCTGTGGCGTAATTATCGACAAGTTTCCTTCTTCATTTGTGGCGGCTAACAGCATGCCGTTTGACTCCACTCCGCGAATGGTGGCGGGTTCGAGGTTTGCCACGACGACAATTTGTTTGCCCACCAATTCTTCCGGTGAATAATGTTCAGCAATACCCGCGATGATCTGGCGTTTTTCCGTTCCCAGGTCGATTTGCATTTTGAGCAGTCTGTTTGCTTTTTCCACTTTTTCAGCTTCAAGAATTGTCGCCACCCGCAATTCTATTTGTTTAAAAGTATCAAAATTTATTTTGTCCATTTCGGTTTCCTCTTTTTGTTCTGCTGGTGCTGAAGGAACAGCAGCTTCCTGCAGACGCCGGACTTCCGGCTCAATTGTTTTATCTTCAATTTTTGAAAATAAAATTTCAGCTTTATTTAATTCATGCCCTTCTTTCAAAGTCAATTCACCGGCTTTATCCCATTCCTGGTTCTCGCTGATACCAAGTATCTTCCAAATTTTACGGGCGCTGAATGGCAGAATTGGTTCCGCCAAAATTGAAAGTGTACGCACCGTCTGAATGCATAGATTTATCGTGGTCGCGCAAGCTTCATTATTTGCTTTCAGCGCTTTCCACGGTTCTTTATCATTAAAATATTTATTGGCAAATCTTGCCAGGTCCATAAATTCCCTGGTATAAGCCTTGAATTGATATTTCTCAATCAATTCACCCAGCCGTACCGGCACATCTTTTAGCTTACCGATTAATTCCCGGTCAAGTTCATCATATTCTCCGGTTGGCGGCACTTTCCCGGAAAAATTCTTTTGGTTAAAAATCAGCGTGCGATTTATAAAATTACCCAGAATATCCGCTAATTCATTATTGTGTCGTGCCTGAAAATCTTTCCAGGAAAAATCTGAATCGCGCGTTTCCGGTAAATTACCTGCTAAAACATAGCGCAGTGAATCCGCGTCAAATTTTTTCAGGTAATCATCGAGCCAGACCGCGTAATCTCGACTGGTGGAAAGTTTGTTCCCTTCCAAATTTAAAAATTCATTGGCAGGCACATTTTCCGGTAAAACATAATCGCCATGCGCCATCAGCATTGCCGGGAAAATCAGGCAATGAAAAACGATGTTATCTTTCCCGATGAAATGAATCAACCGGGTTGATTCCTCCTGCCAGTATTTTTTCCATAGCTCTGGTTCTCCTTTTTGTTCAGCCCATTCTTTTGTCGCCGAAATATAACCAATTGGCGCGTCAAACCAGACATACAAAACCTTGCCGGACGCGTCGGTATTTTTCGCTTTGGCGACATCTTCCGGGATATTAACACCCCAGGGCAAATCCCGGGTTACCGCACGGTCTCGCAAACCATCATTAAACCAGCTTTTAACCTGTCCCAGCACATTTTGTTTCCATTCGGGATGGGAGCCGATCCACTTTTCCAGTCTTTTTTGGAATTTTGGCAGCGGTAAATACCAGTGCGATGTTTTTTTACGTATGGGTGTCGCGTTCGTAATCGCGCTTCGCGGTTCAATTAAATCTTCCGGGCTGAGCGAAGAGCCACATTTTTCACATTGATCACCGTAAGCGTCTTCATAACCACAACTGGGACATGTTCCACGAACAAACCTGTCCGCTAAAAATATTCCGGCTTCAGGATCAAAAAGCTGTTCTTCTGATTTTAACGTGAACACATCATCCTTTGCCAGCTTTTTGAAAAAATCCTGGCTTGTTTCGTGGTGAACCGGTGAGGACGTTCTGCCGTAATAATCAAAACTCATTCCAAATCGCGCGAAGCTTTTTTCATTTTGTTCGTGATAACGGTCAACAATGACCTGCGGGGACACGCCTTCTGTTCTGGCGCGCAGCATAATCGGCACACCATGTTCATCAGACCCGCAAATATATATTACATCGGAAACAAAGAGATATCCTCTAAAGCAACCTTCCCATACTCATCAGTTTCATATTTCAAAATTGCTTCCTCGTTAAAAACATCGATTTTCTCAATTGTCGCCATTCCTTTTTCAGTCTGGAATTGTGCTTCCAATGGTGGAAACTTTTTTAGCACTTCAAGATAAAATTCACGTTCATAATTCAGGCAGCACATCAAACGACCGCATACCCCGGAAAGTTTTTGCGGATTCAATGGCAGAAACTGTTCTTTGGCGCATTGCGTGGTGATCGGTTGAAACTCTTTCAAAAAAGAAGAGCAGCACAACTTTCTGCCACAAATACCATAACCGCCAATTCGCTTCGCTTCATCCCTGACACCAATTTGTCGCAGTTCAATCCTGACTTTGTATTGCGCCGCCAGGTCTTTTACTAACTCACGAAAGTCCACCCGGCGTTCCGCGGTAAAATAAAAGGTAATCTTATTCCCATCGAACTGGTATTCAACGTCCACCAATTTCATAATCAGGTTATGTTTATCAATTTTCTGCTTGCAATTATCGAAGGCGCTTTTTTCTTTTTCCCGGTTTAGGTTATATTTATTCACGTCATCTTTATCAGCCTTGCGCAGGATTTTCTTAACTTCTGCTTTGCTTTTTTTCATGGACAACAGCGCGCCAACCTGGTTCACCTCGCCCAGATCGATTCCTTTGTCTGCTTCGACAATCACATAATCACCGACTTTAAAAGGGAACTGCTGTGGATTGGAATATATCTCTTTTCTCTCGCCTTTAAAAATGACTTCTATATTATCATACATTAGCTTTTCTCCTCAATAGCATTTTCAGCTCAAAAACCAACTGAAAAAGAATCACGTTCAAAAACACATTCCGGTCGATCAGTTCAATGGAATATTCAATTTTTTCCATTATTTTCTGAAAATCAATGGATTCAAAACTACCAGTAAATTTCTTTAATATTTCAAGGCGGTCAACATTGATCAGCCTGTCCTGAAAATCCGCTTCATTTTTCAGCGATTCACAAACCATAGCATCCCGGAACCAAACGGTCATTAACACCAGCATTTCCTTTATCGCTTTCACATCATATTGATCGATCATTTTTTCAACAAAAAGCATGAGTTCGAGATCACTCAAAATCACCTTTCGCAAGACCTCGATCATCAGTTCCTGTTTCTCTTTTACGCCCTCATCCAACAGCTCCAGCGCTCTGCGGTAATTTCCAAAACTCATACGAGCGATCACATTGGCTTGTTCCGCTTCGATTCCATTGCGCCCAATTAGTGCTTGCTCAATTTCCTCACGTGTCAGGGGATCGAATTTAAGCTGCTGGCACCTGGATACGATTGTTGATAATAGCTGGTTTGCCTTTGAAGTAACCAAAATAAGTGTTACTTTTGCCGGTGGTTCCTCTAAAATTTTCAACAGCGAATTCGCCGCTTCTGTAGTCATCGCGTGAGCATCAAGAACGATGATAACACGTCCTTTATTCTCAAAAGAAGTCAAAGCGACTGTCTTTTTCAAATTTCGGATTGTGTCAATGGAGATCGATGGTTTCGCCCACAGTTCGGTTTTTAAATATGGATTTTCTGAAATACTGCTGCGAATCGTTTTCACTTCCTCCACTTTCGCTGTTTTAAGCGCCGGAAAAATCAGTATTAAATCCGGATGAGAAAGCTGGGCGACACGGTTACAATCAGGGCAATCATCGCAGTACAATTCCGACTTCTGGCACAACATGGATTTAGCCAGCGCGATTGCTGTGGCAGTTTTGCCAACACCTTCATGCCCCTGAAAAAGCAGCGCGTGTGGAATTCGCTGATTTTTTAGCGCTCGGCTCAAAATTGAGACAGTCTTTTTTTGACCTATTATTTCTTCAAAATTCATAACTTACTTTTCAAAAATTATTTAATCAGTCCCACTTTCAGAGGACGTAAATAACGCTGATTATCCGGATTAATTCCAATAGCTTTCGATTTGTGCTGTATTTTAGGTTATTAATATTTCAATTTTTTATCCGCGAGTGTCCGTGTAATCCGCGCGCGATAGTTTCAAAACTCAATTAAGCCAGGTTTCAGGATTCAGATATTGATTGCTTTTCCAAATCTCAAAATGGAGCATAGGTCCCTGCAGCGAGCCGGTATCCCCCACGTTTCCCACCACCTGCCCCATTTTTATCTGCTGGTCGATCTGAACCAGTATTTGAGAAAGATGCGTATAAACCGAAAAATATCCCCCGCCGTGATTGATAATAATAATATTGCCTCTGCCCCGCTGCCAGGTAATCGCGGTAACTATTCCGGAAGCAACAGCTTTGACCTGAGCGCCAAAATCCGCTTTTATATCGATGCCGATATTTTCAGTGATTGTTTTCCACCGGGGATGCTTATGCCTTCCAAATCCATTGATGATAAATCCTTGCACGGGCCACATCATGCTTCCTTTGAGCGCCGGGAAATTGGTGGTTTCGACTGTACCCCTCGTTTCCCGGCTCAGCCGCTTCTGTTCCTCAGCGACTATCAATTTTTCGATTTCCTTTGCTGAAACCTGGTATTGTGAGAGCTTTTCTAAATATATCTTTTTATTCTGCTGAATCCTGGTCAGCAATTTATTTCTTTGTTCACTATTAGTTTTTAACCTCTCACTCTCAGAAACCTTCTCATTAATAATCTTCCGTTTGGAAATGAGTTCATTTTTCAATTCGGCTTTTTTATCTTCAACTTTTCGTTTCTTCTTTAAAATGTTAAAATAATTACGCCGGTCATTATCCGCGATTAGTTTTAAATATTTTAACATAAGAAACGTCTTATTAAACGACTGAGTTGTTAGCAATAATTCGATATCTTTAACTCTACCATATTTATAAAATGAAACCATTCGCTTTTTATAAATCTCCAATTCAGCCTGTTTTAAATGGATCTCATTACTGATTCGATCAACTGCTTTCTTTTTTTGATTCTCCTCTTTTTTCAATTCAGCGATCAATGTGTGAGTTAAGTCGATCTCACGGTCTAATTCTTCAAGGTTATCTAAAATTTCCTTTTCTTTACGCTTTTCGTTCTTAATTTTATTGCGGTAATCTTCAATCTCTTTTCTGACCCGACTTAAGCTATTTCTCTGTTGGTGAACTTTGTTCGGATCATATTCCTGGGCAGCAACGCAGGCAGGTAAAATGATTAAAATTAATAAAATTGCCGCTATTTTCCTTACAATTTTCATAGCCTATAAAATAAAGGATTTAGAAGATAAAATCAATAGAAAAAATAAATAATTAGTAACACCTCATTTATACAAGTATTCAAGGTGTCGCACACTTGAAATTGTAATTGTTGATACTTTCAAGAAACTTGAAGCAGCTTTCAGAAATCAGCTATTAGCTTTCAGCTTAAAAACACAATAAGTTAAATGTTGTCATTCCGGTTCTGCCATTCTTTTCAGCGGATACCGGAATCTCATAACTTACAAACAAGTTTATTGCATAAAATTAGATTCGGTAGTTGCCTGAATCTCTTGCACTAATTCAGCTTGTTTTTTTGCTACAAATTCTCCAAGACACAAAGTTACGCCAATAAAAATAACGATTGGGTTTTCTGTTCAGCTAATCAATTAAAAATAGAACCACAAAACAGTGTCATTTCGATTCCCCACAGGGGTGCAAAATCTGGTTGCAGACGTGCTGTCCCAGATTTCTCTCCCGCAAAGCGGGTTCGAAATGACATAGTTTTTCTAAAGTATTACCAATAAAGTTTTTGTTTTTTTCAAAAGTTTTCAAATAACTCAATCGAGTGGATGAGTGGTGAACTTTAAGTACTTTAAACTTTAGCTCACTTTAGA
>NBLI01000148.1 GCA_002084535.1 Candidatus Zhuqueibacterota bacterium 4572_119 | reverse complement strand
TATCTTATTGATTTAAATTTTTCCAAATTCACCTTTATTAAATCCATGATCCCGAATCGCTTTTTCTATCAATTTGCCTAACCGACCCTGGACTTCTACCAGCACCAATTCTTCACGATCCAGCGCGATAACATAGAGAGCTTCGAGCCTGTTTCTTCGCATTTTTGTCATCACCAAAACAGCTTCATCACGCTGTTTTACCCTGACCATTGGTTCGTATCCTTTTTTCTCCAGCTTGCGGCTGATTTTAGCGGGGATTTTTATTTTCCCATCTCGAGAATTAACAACCTTGTAAACTCCGACTTGAACATTTCGTATTTCCTTGAGCAGACCACGAACATCATCATCGACATCGGCGATGGAAACAGCCAGTTTGCCCGCGGACAATAAGCCGGGACCGATCTGCAATTGCACTTCAGTTTCAACTTCGACATCACCAAGTTCTTTGATAATATCGTTTCTGGTCATTCGAAAATCACGGCTCACAAAAACACACCCGGGAAGAAGAAGAGCTGTAATGCTTAAGATTAGAATGATGCTAATTATTTTTTTCTTCATTTTGATTTCCCTCCATTAACGAGGTTTCTTTTCATCAGACAGTCCGTCCAATTCATCAATATCAAATTTATCGCCTAATTTGGAAATTTGAGTCCAGTCAAGCTCACCAACGATATTAACGAATACTGCTTCATCCTTGTCTTCGATCGCCATGATAACCAGACCAGCCATTCGATCTTTTTTGTCAAACTTAATATAGATGTTCACTCGCTCGTGGCGTTCTTTAACTCTTACGACCTTTTCCCAGTTTTGTTTCTCCAACTGTTTGTCGATGGCATCAACTTTGGTTTTTAAATCTTGTGCCATCTTATCGTCGATGGAGAATGTGTTGACGCGAATGAGCAGCATTTTTTCCAGCATTTTTGAGAGAGCAGGATCTTCTTTTTCCGTTACCGCGGCGACCAGTTTCAACAGTGGTCCTCTCACGTAAACTTCAACCGATTCCTCAGCGTCTTTGGGAATTTCAATTTTGTCAAAGTCAACGTAGCCAGGATGTTTTTTAATTTTTTCATCATCGTTTGCCATTACATTTGAAAATATGAAACAAGTAAGTAGCACGACAACCAATACAGTAATGAGCTTTTTCATTTTGCACCTCCAGCGTGAATGAGTTTAATTTGTTGCAATCCTGTCAGAAAATTTGCAGTTTGTGATTTCACTTAAATAAACGATTCAGGGTGTGAAAATGTTACAGCCTTGATGATGAAAAATAATTTTGACTGGATAAATAACACGCGGATGAGACGGATTACACGGATACTCATGCGTTTTTAGACAATAGTATCCAGGACAATTTATTTTAAAATACAGTTCATTTTTTTGAGCGGAGTATTTATGTCCAATGAAAATTAAACCGGTATTGTTCAGAAAAATCTTCTTGTGAAATAAAGTATTTGATTTTCCTGTTGATAAGTAGTGTTTATTTTATTATTTTACTGGGCAAGTCACTTAAACATTGATAACATGGTTTTAAAATATGATTTTTGTTTTTTTACTGACACTTTTTCTTCTGTTTTATGGTATCATTGAGAAAAAACGCTACCTTAAAAGTCTCAAAAAAATCCGGGTGCGAATTCAGGTAAATGGTATCAGGGGGAAATCAACCATGGTAAAGATGATTGTTGACCTTTTTTCGAACGCGGGATGGAGTGTGGCGGGAAGAGTCACAGGAGAGACGCCACAATTTTATGTCCACGATTCCGGTTGGCAAGACCAGCGCAGAAAAGGTCAGGCGCGCATTAAGGAAGTTCAGGATTTTGTGAGCTGCTGCGACAAGTTGAATCGTAATGCTATAATTGTGGAAAATATGGCTTTGGCACCGGAATATCAATATATTTTGGAAAAAGAGATGCTGAAATCAACGACAGCAGTTATCACAAATTTTCGACCTGACCATTTGGAAGTTATAGGTAGAACAAGAGAGGAGATCATCGAAACGTTGTCGCTCTCGCTTCCCGCTAATGGAAATTTTATAATTGTTGAAAATTGTTGTTCTGACCTTCACCAGCGTAATATTGAGCTCGTCTCAAATGGGAGTAATAAAACTCAGACAAAAAATGGGGACCAAAAAGTAATAAGCGATCCTTTTGAAAAAAATTATTGTATATTGGAACGACTATCAGATTTGTATGATATGTATCCTAACTGGTGGTCAAAAACTGTGGCAGACTGGCGTAAAAAACTGCTTCCACAAAATTACATGCGAACAGTCAAGTTCAATGGAAAAGATAAAATTTTTATCGACCTCTTCACATGCAATGATATAGAATCAACTGAGATTATTCTTAAATATCTCGAAGACAGCGAATTAATTCACCCGCCATACGGATTTATTTTAACCTGCCGTGAAAATCGACCGTTGCGGACAATGTCATTTTTGGAGTGGATTTGCGCAGGGGAAAACTGGACGAGGCTGCAAATTTGCGGAAGCTACCCGGCTTTAGCTGTCCAGCGAAGCTTGTCCGGCAAACTCCTGAAAAATCAGCAGGTAAAAAAATATTTAACCATTCAACCGGAAAAAATAATTGATAAAGCTTTTGAAAACAATGATGTGGTTGTTGGTGTGGGTAATTATGTGAGAACCGGGGAGAAGATATTATCCTATTTAGAAGGAATACAGAATGATAGCTGAAGCAATTTTTATCGGAATCATATTGGGATTGATCTACTATGAAATTGTAGGGCTGACCCCCGGCGGAGTGATTGTACCGGGGTATATCGCCCTTTATTTGACAAGACCTCTTATCTTGCTGACGACTTTTATCGCTGTGATGCTTACTTTATTCCTGGTGAAATTATTAAGCCGGTTGATGATTTTATACGGGAGGCGGGCTTTTGTTGCATCTGTCATTATCGGATTTTTGTTAAAGTGGAGTTTTGAGACATTGGTTTTAAAGGTTGATTGGATCAGCGCTGATCTCACTGTGATTGGATTTATTATTCCAGGTTTGATTGCTAATGAAATGAGAAAACAGGGTGTTTGGCAAACTGTTTATTCCTGCGCAGCAGTTAGCGCTCTGGTTGCGATTTTATTAAAAATTCATGAGCATTTTTTATTATGAAATTTAGACGATCAAAAATTTCTACATCCCGGATACTGTTCAGCGCATTGTTTTTATTGGGATCATTCTATGTTTTAGTTTTTGGCAGGAAAAGCATCAAAACGCGATATTATGATAAACAAATTGCTGCTGCTCAAAAGATGAGCTTTTGTATAAGCAGTCTCAACACCACAAAATTAATACAGGGAGACTTTTCACAGGATACAATTCGTACGAATATCATTGGAGTTGAATATTCGGAAATAACAACAACATTGGGTGATTTGTCAGCAAAACGAATCTCGACCAATCCGGATTTCGCGGCATTGCTGGTGCGATGGTTTTCACGATTAAAACTTAATCCGGGCGATGTGGTTGCTGTCGGTTGTTCCGGCTCGTTCCCGGCTTTGATCATTGCCACTATTTGTGCCGCTGAATCAATGGATTTGCAGCCTGTAATAATTTCCTCGTTGGGCGCTTCCAGTTATGGTGCTAATCGACCAGAATTTACCTGGCTTGATATGGAGAATTATTTGTTCCGAAACAGGTTAATCCAGAGTAAGTCTGTTGCTGCATCTATCGGAGGCGCGGGTGATAGGGGAGAGGGTCTGACAGAAAATGGTAAAATGATTTTGCGGGGAGCCATTTCCCGAAGCGGAGCCAGGCTGATCGATGTTGAGGGGCTAAAGGAAAACATCAAAGCAAGGAGCCAAATTTACGAACAATTTGGAATGCCAAAGGTGTTTGTGAATATTGGTGGCGCAAGTGTCAATGTGGGAGACTATCATTTCAGCAATAAACTCAAATTAGGTATCAATCAAAGAAAAATTCCTGCTGCATCAGCGCCGTCTTCCATGAGTGGTTTTTACCTCGGATCAGGAATCCCGGTCATTCACTTGCTGCATGTAAAACAAATCGTGCTGGAAAATAGGTTGGATTTTAATAATTTTTTACAATTTGAACCGGGTAAAAGCGCTGTTTACTTTGATGGATTTATTCCAAAGAGAATTTGGCTATTGTCAATTTTGTTCCTTGCAGCAGGATTAACCGTTCTGTTGAGAGGCAGTAAGTTTTCTTGAATAAATTTCAAATACTAAACAATACGAAATGAGGCAAATTAATGAAATTACTTTTTTCTGAAGTGAAATCGGATTACTCGCGCTATATTTTCCCTTACGCTATCTGGGCAATTCCTGAACAGGGAGAGACGCCGGCAAATATTTTTGAAAAAGGTTTTTTGCCTTCTACAAGGGAATTGGATCTTTTTTACCTGGTTCGTCAAATCAGAATAAATTTAAAAATGTTCAAACGGTCTTCCGAGAACAGACGTGTGATGAGAAAGTGCCACAATATTCAATCAAAATTAATCCCGATCGCTGATTTTGATTACACTGACCAATGGCGAGAATTTTGCAAATATTATGCTGACATAAAATTTGAAAAGACGTGATGACCTACTCCCGTCTGGATTCGCTTTTTCATTCTAAAATAATTAATTATGTTTTACTTTTTATTGATTCTGAAACAGGAAAAGATGTTGGTGTGGCGACACTTTATCTTGAGAAGGAACGGTTAGCTTATTATTACTACGCGTTTTACGACCTCAATTATTATCAGCAAAACCTGGGTATGTTTATGATGACCTCCGCGGTTGATACTTTTGCAGGAAATAATTTTCAATATATTTACCTCGGCACCTGTTATTCCAGGAACGCGCTTTATAAAACACAGTTCGCTGGCTTCCAATATTTTAATGGGTTTCGCTGGTCGGAAAATTTGAAAGAATTAAAATATCAAATAGAGCGGAATAAATATTCGGTGGATAAACATTTGCTGGAAACTGAAGAATTTGTGGAAAAATTCTATAACGCCGATTTTAAAAATATGCTGGGAACGACGATGTTTACGATGAAAATGTAATGGAATATGTTTAAATGGGTGAAAGTATCAAAGCGTTAATAATTAACTTGATTAGTCCCATATTTTTTTTCTGTAAACTAAGATAAGGTCGATATTTTATTATATATAGCTTTTCTACCGGACATTTTTTCCAAAATAAAAAATATAGAAGTTTTGTCATGCCCGTCCAGAAAAAAACAAGACTATTGGAATTGTTGTTAGTTTTTAATGTTAATTATGTGAATATAAATCTGTTACATGTCGTCCCTGACGGGACTTCTAAATTTTGGGTTGCCCATTTGTTATAAACATGTCGTACCTACCGGCGCTCAATTTTTGGATCACATTTTTTTTCATTTTTAAATAAGTCAGGTATTCTGAGTCTGTTTCAGTCACGTTAGCGACGAAATGTTTATAACG
>NBLI01000147.1 GCA_002084535.1 Candidatus Zhuqueibacterota bacterium 4572_119 | reverse complement strand
ACAAAATGTCAACGATGATAAAAGAAGCAGGAAAGATCACCGCTCGATAATGGATGGTATGATTCAATTATACGCGCAATATATGGAAACAGAGGAAAAACGATCCATGGGCTTCCGCATGAGTGGCTGGGATCAGAAGTTGTTGAAATATGGCAAGTTGTTCACGTCAAAGATGATGGATCTTTCTGTGAATATCCCACTTGAGGGAGCACTGGACTCGGGATGGGAAATTTTGGCGGAATGTTTTACCCCGGAAGAAACAAGAATGCGAACTGAATTAGTCAAAGAATTTTGGCCTGATAATTCGAAAAACTGATGAAGGTAGCCGGTCATGGCGAAAATAAAATACACAAAAAATGAACTAAAAAATCAGAAAGAAAACCTGAAAAGGTTCACTCGTTATTTGCCAACCCTTGAGTTAAAGAAGAAACAGCTTTTGGCGGAAATTATGATGATTCAAAATAAAGCTGATAAACTTCAGACAGAAATCGAGAAAACTGAAAAGCAGGTTACTTTGTGGGTCGATGTTTTTGCAGAGGATGTGGATTTGAATGAGTTCTTCCAGGTTTCCGACATTAAGACTGATCAGGACAATATCGCCGGGATTGATATACCTGTTTTTCTTGATGTGGAATTTGATGATGTTGAATATGACTTGTTTGAAACACCACTCTGGGTTGACCAGGGCATCCTGGTAACCAAAAAACAAATTGCAAAAAAAGCAGAATATAAAATTGCCCAGGAACAGATGGATATTTTGAACGAAGAGTTGAGGATTACCATTCAGAGAATTAAGTTGTTTGAAGAAGTGAAAATTCCCGAAGCAAAAGAGAGCATCCGGGTCATACAAATATTTTTAGGCGATCAGTTAACAGCGGCAGTTGTTCGCGGTAAAATTGCCAAAGCAAAGATCGAGAAGAAAAAAGAGGTGAGTCGCGTATGATCGTCAAAATGAAAAAAACAACGATTTTATTAGGTGAAAAATACCGGGATTCGGCGTTGAAGGAATTGAGGAAATTGGGCGTGCTTCACATCCAGGATGTAACTCCGCCTGTTTCGGCTGACATTACTCACCTGGAAACAAAAATAGAAAATGTATCAAAAGCACTGCTTGTCTTAATTCCTGAACCTGAAAATTTGTTGCATGTTAAGAACGACAAGGCTGAATCTTTTATTGACAATGTACTTTCACTCAATCAGCAAAAAGAAGCTTTACTTCGTGAGTTGGAGGAGCAGATTGAGATACATAAGTGGTTCAAACGATGGGGAGCGATTTCTTATGCCTCAGTTCAAGCTTTGAAGGAAAAGAACATTTTTATTCGTTATTATGTGGCTGATAAAAACGCTTTTAAAACTGTTCCCGATGAAGCGATTATTCATGAGGCAAATGAAGAGCAAAATACTGTATATTTTGCCTTCTTTTCAGAGTCGGCTGAAGACAGGCTTGATTTCAAAGAAGATCCAATGCCACCGGTCGAATTGTCTGAAATTGAAAATAAAATCGATGAGTTAGAAAAAGAAGTCGAAAAAATAAATGAGGAAATAAAAAGATTATCCCGTTACCGCGAAAGCTTCATTGACTACCAGCTTGGATTGGAAAAACAATTGGAACTGGTCAGGGTGAAACACGGTATGGGAGTTGACGATCAGATCAGCTATTTGCAGGGTTATTGTCCGGTAGAAAAAATAAATGAAATCCAAAAGACAGCGGACAAAAAAGGATGGGGCTATATTTTTGAAGAACCGGAGAATCCCAACGAAGTGCCGACCCTGTTAAGAAATCCTAAATGGGTCAGGATGATTAATCCGCTTTTTGAATTTATGGGGACTTTGCCCGGTTATAAAGAGCTGGATGTGAGCCTGGTTTTTATGGCTTTTTTCAGTATCTTTTACGCGTTGATTGTTGGGGACGCGGGCTATGGATTGATCTTTCTGTTGTCAACTTTGGTATTTGATTTGAAAAAAAAGGACGGTCCACGCGAGTTCTTTAACCTGATGTATTTGGTTAGTTTCAGCACTATTGTTTGGGGAGCTGTCACCGGTACCTGGTTTGGCGCTGAACAGTTTGCCCAGCTCCCATTTTTAAAAATATTTATTATTGAACCCATCAGCAGTTTTAATCCCGATTCCAGTGAGCTGATCATGAAACTGACTTTTATAATTGGCGTTATTCATTTAAGCATCGGACATTTAATGACCGCGTTCAACAAAATGAATTCACTGACCGCGTTGGCTGAAATCGGCTGGGTACTTGTTTTGTGGGCGGTATTTTTTGTAGCCAATAACATTGTTTTGGGATCGGAAATGGCGAGTATAACCATGCCACTGTTATTAGCCGGTGTTGTATTGATTTTACTGTTTGCAAATTTTCAGAAAAACGTAATTAAAGGGATGCTGCAAACATTGGGAAATTTACCGCTGGACATTATCAGCGCGTTCTCTGATATTGTGTCCTATATCCGCCTGTTTGCCGTGGGATTGGCAACAGTGATCGTTGCTACCAATTTTAACACAATGGCGATTGGTTCGGGAATCAATTCAATTTTGAGCGGGATAATTGCCGCGCTTATATTGTTTCTTGGGCATTCCATTAACCTGGCATTGTGCGGGATGTCGATTTTGGTGCACGGTGTTCGTTTGAACATGCTGGAATTTTCCGGGCACGTGGGAGTTCAGTGGACTGGTAAACCGTACGAGCCGTTTAAGGAATGATATTACAAAAATTAAAAACGATACAAAATTAAACAAAAGAGATACCAATAAATATTGGATCGAAAGGAGTTTTTTATGGTTTCAGGATTAGGAGATATGAGTTTGTCCCTGGCGATTGCTGCAATGGGTTCTGCGTTAGGAACAGGGATCGCAGGTATGGCGGCAATTGGCGCGTGGAAACGGGCGTTTATGCAGAGCAAAGCAGCGCCATTTATTTTAGTCGCTTTTGCCGGTGCGCCATTAACCCAAACAATTTATGGTATGATTTTGAGAAACGCGATACAGGGCGCCAATCTACCGGCGGAAAGCTATCCCTATCAAATGCTGATCGGGTTTTTTGCCGGAGTAGCAATGGCGTTTTCCGCTTACATGCAAGGCAAAGCAGGAGCTAAAGCTGCGGACGCGTTGGCAGAGACCGGGAAGGGTTTTGGAAATTATATCATGGTCGTGGGAATTGTGGAGACGGTCGCGTTGTTTGTCATGGTTTTCACTATGACAGCAATTCCCAAAGGATAATTTGATTTGAATTGCTGTGTAAAATTATTTATGTAGAATTTAAAAACCCCTGCCAAAATTGACAGGGGTTTTTTATAGCCTGAATTATTCACAAACATTAATTAAAAGTGTTATAATTTAATTAATATCAATTTGTTAAATCTGATTGATGCTTGAAACTCAGTTTTTGTGTTTTATTCCTTAATGTGTGAATTATTCAGGTTATCCCGCTACCTTTAAAAATATGATGAATAATGCGGGATGGATAAGAAAAATCAGATTATTTATCACTAAAAGTACCACCGAATAAATAATAATGTTCTGGTACCCATCATTGTATATGTTGAATCATCTTCTCCGTCCTCTTCCTCAGTATAAGTTATGTACCTGAATTGTGCTTCTCCACCCAGGCTAAAATGTTCGCTGAAGAAATATTCAGCGCCAACCGCCGGGGCGGCGAAATACCCGCTTATGGTAGATTTTTCTTCATCAGTATAATCACCAGAACTATACTCATATTTTGAAGATCCACCGGTCAAACCTAAACGAATACCATAATAGTAAGTTAAAGAACCGTTGTGATTCATTGGAAACAGTCCGATACCAAATGAATAAATACTGGTTGTTGATTCAGAAGAACCGCCCTCTTCCTTCACTTGAAAATATCCAAAACCCGGTTCTATCATAAATGAACTGGAAAATTTAACTGGGAAAAAAATTTGTGGGGCAGTTGGACCAGAACTAAACAATTGATAGATATCTTTGATGTCAGAAATTGAGACGCCAATTCCAATTTTAGGTTTTTTGGCAACCTGATTGGTTTGTGCCATTGTGTTACTTGTAAACGCAAATACACAAATAGAGATGAGTAAGATGGTTAAAATCTTTTTCACTTTTAAACTCCTTTTTATATTATGAAATTAGATTTTTAAAAAATTGCGTGTTTAACCTCCTTTCATTTTTTTTGATTTTAGTTGACATGGATGTAAATTGTGCCATCAACAATTATATTTATTGATTTTATAGATAGTATCAACAATTACTATTTCAAGTGTGCGACATCTTGAATACTCCCATAACTGAGGCGTTACGACATGGATTAAGGTCGAAGTTTAAATTGAATTTATTGAAAAGTTTAAAATTTATTTTATTAAAATTGAGAAATGTTCGAATCAACGAGATTATTTGTCAATAACTGGTTTCAGGTTTAAAAGAGAAATGTAGGAATGCGGAAGATGTGAATACGTAATAGTTGTTGAATTGTAGTATTAAAATTTTTTATGCATTAAAACAAAAAAAGTTCCTTATTGTTAGTTGTTGCATGAACTTGTGGTGAGTTTACCAAAAATGGTTTTGCGAGTTATTTGTGGCTTTACTATCTGTCGATACAGACATAAGATTGAGATTATTAGTCTATAAAGAAGAAGCCAGCGCGAAATTTGAGGTAATAAAGGTTTAGTCAAGAAAAATTGCCCCATTTTCCCCCACCCATATTTTATTATATGAAGCTTATCTCGGTCAAAAAAAAATGATTTTTTTTCTTCGTTTTTTGTCCTGCGAAAAATGGATTTAGTAACATGCCTTTAAAATAATGTCTGGGCAATTTCATTATACTCAATAAGTAAGGTAAGTTGTTTAATAAATAAAAATAGATTTTTTGGTTTGATTTTTTGTATGAATGAAAATTATCAACAAATAATGTTTTGCCAGAGGGAGGGAAAATCGAATTTTTGTGGTGAAAAATCGGGCACTAAAAATATTTTTTTTCCTAAATCGCATTTTTTACTTGACTTTTAGAAATTAAAATGCTATAATAATGGGTAGATATGGTAGATAGTGGTGAATAGGGGAGTGTGGGTGGTTGAAGTTAGGTACCATGATATAGGCTGTAACTTATTGATAAAAAGGTAAATAATGGCATTCTTTATCGGAGAATTCAAATATTCCCTTGATGATAAAGGTAGAGTGAATATTCCGGCTAAATTTCGGAAAGCTGCCTCAGATGAGACTGATGGGAAATTTGTCATCACATTTGATGAAGAAGATAATTGTTTGTATGTTTATCCAAATGATGTTTATGAAAAAAAGATTGTTGATTTTATTGATAAATTATCAGAGGCAAAAAAAGATCACCGGGCATATATGTCGATGGTTGGACAGAATTCCACTGAAGCCAGTCTGGATAAGCAGGGAAGGATTTCCATACCATTGAATTTTTTAGAAAAAGCCAACATTACAAAAGATGTCATAATCATTGGCGCTTTTAACAAAATAGAGGTTTGGGATCCACAGGTGAGAGAGGAATTTAAAGAGGAAATGGGAGGAACAGAGGCAAAAGCAAAATTAGAAGAAAAAATAGCCGCAGACTTTAAAAGTGATAAATAAAACCAATCATATTCCAGTTTTATTAAACGAAGCCGTAGATTTTCTTGTCCGCGTGCCATCAGGAACGTATGTTGATGGAACTTTGGGAGGAGGCGGGCATAGTTATGAAATTTTGAAAAGGCAGGATGAAAAAGGT
Source organism: Candidatus Zhuqueibacterota bacterium 4572_119 (assembly GCA_002084535.1). Lineage (GTDB taxonomy): Bacteria > Zhuqueibacterota > Zhuqueibacteria > Thermofontimicrobiales > Thermofontimicrobiaceae > NBLI01. The sequence goes on along the minus strand of NBLI01000147.1, from coordinate 6,445 downwards.
CGTTTGTTGGGAATTGATTGGGATGATTTTGCAATCAGTAAGGCGCGAAAACGACTGCGTCCATTTGAAAATAGATTTGTCATAAAAAAAGGTAATTTCGCAGATATAAAAAAAATATTAGCAGCAGAAAGAATCAGTAGCGTTGATGGAATGCTGCTTGATCTTGGTGTAAGTTCTTTCCAAATTGATACTCCGGAGCGCGGCTTCAGTTATTTAAATTCCGGACCGTTGGACATGCGCATGTCCGATTTGATAGAAAAACCAGCGCTAAAAATTATTAATCAATTATCTGAAAAAGAACTGACCGCGATTTTCAAGGATTATGGAGAAGAAAGGCGATCTTATGCTATTGCCAAAACAATAGTGAAATTTCGCCAGGATCAGGAAATCGAAACAACTGAACAACTTTCCGAAATAATAAAATCTGTTATTCCATTTCGATACAGGATAAAAACATTAGCCAGAATTTTCCAGGCAGTTCGAATTGCTACCAACTTTGAATTAGATAACTTAAAAAAGTTCTTAAACCAATCATTAGGACTACTGAAAAAAAATGGAAGATTGGTCATAATTTCGTTTCATTCACTCGAAGACCGGGTTGTCAAAGAATTTTTTGTCAACCAGGCAAATCCGTGTGTCTGCCCCCCGGACCTGCCATATTGCGCTTGCGGGAAAAAACCAACAGTGAAAATTTTAACCCGAAAACCGGTGAAACCGTCAAACCGGGAGATAGAAGAAAACCCACGCTGCAAGAGTTCCAAACTCAGAGCAGCGGAAAAACTGTGAGCAACCAAAATGAGCCGGAATATAAAGCGAAAATATACGCGACGAACTATTTTTAACAGCATCGACCAGGTTAACGAAGAACTTCAGAAGCCTTCAATCAGTTTACGTGTTTTGGCTGGAATTATAATAATCGCGGCAATATTGATCGGTTCTGTCTGGCAAAAAGTGACTGTAAGCCAGCTTGCCGCTGACATCGAATTGCTAAACAAGGAAAAGAACGGGTGGTAAAAATCGCGGAAGAAGAATTAGGCATGATCACTCCGGAAACTGAATTGTTGCAGCTCAGAGAGATATTTCATAAGTCTGATCTGGATGACTAATTTTAGGATATATTGTTTATGAAAAAGCGACAGAAATTATTAGAAAACAGTATCATGAAAAGAACCATGGTGGTTATGCTTTTAGCACTTGGTTTCTGCCTGCTTATTTTTCTGCGTCTCTTTCAGGTTCAGGTGATAAATAAAAACAAGTATATTGAGCAGGCAAAAAGGCAGTACCTTTATCAGGAAAAGCTCCAATCACGCCGTGGAATAATTTATGACAGGAATATGGAGCCGCTGGCAGTCAATCGAAAAGCGATCTCTATTGGCGTTGATGTTAACAATGTCTCGAATTCAGATTCAATGGCGAATTTCCTGTCTGATATTTTGGGAGAAAGCCGGGATTTTTTTCTCAACAAATTTACCAGCACAAAACATTTTTTTTGGGCAGACCGAATTGTGGATGGAAAGATCGCAAAATTGCATGATTTCACAAATGTACCGGGCGTAACTAAAATTAAGGAGTCGATCAGGTTTTATCCGCGAAATTCGCTGGCGTCTCACGTTGTAGGTTTTACGAATATCGATCTTATGGGATTAAGCGGAATCGAAAAAGCTAAAAATATCGACTTGCAGGGAAATAACGGTCTGGCGCTTTACAATCGCGATGCGTACGGTCGAAAAATAATCGATGTTGAACAACCGGTTCGCAAGCCGCAAAAAGGCAAAAATATTGTTTTAACCATCGATAATACCTATCAATGGATTTGCGAGGGAGAATTAAAATATGCCGTAGAAAAATTCGACGCGGAAGCCGGCGTCGTGATTATTGCCAATCCAAAAACCGGTGAAATATTGTCGATGGCTGTGAATCCTGATTTTAATTTAAATGAAGCGCGGCATATTGTTCCCGCAAAACGTAGAAACAGAGCCATTACTGATGTCTATGAACCGGGATCAACATTTAAATCAATTGTGATGGCGGCTGTGTTGGAAACGGGATTTAAAAAACCAACTGATATTGTTTTTTGTGAAAATGGGAGGTATAAAATTTATGGTGAGACCGTTAGCGATGCAGTTCCTTATCAATGGTTAAGCCTACAAAAAATAATAAAAAAATCCAGTAATATTGGAATGGCTAAAATTGCCAAAGACATGGACAAACGGAAGATTTACAAATATGTGAGGGATTTTGGATTCGGGCTGGAAACGGGAATCGGACTGCCGGGGGAAGTTTCCGGTGATTTGAAACATTACGTAGAGTGGTCAAATTTTAGCCCCATTGCCATGTCCTATGGTTATGAAGTGTCTGTAACTCCACTACAAATGGTAATGGCATATAGCGCCATCGCCAATGGTGGATTGCTACTCAAACCAAAGATTTCCTTAGGGAGCTTTAACAAATTGAATAGAAAAGTAAAAACAGTAAAGCCAAAGGTCATCAGGCGCGTGATATCCGATTCTACAGCAACAATCCTCAAAGGAATGTTAGAAGAAGTCGTTTTCGACGGAACCGGGAAAAAAGCATTCATCAATGGACTGCGAATCGCGGGAAAAACCGGAACCGCCATGAAATATATACCTAAGCTTAAAGACTATTCGTCCGATCAGTTTATAAGTTCATTCATTGGATTTTTTCCTGTTGAATCTCCGGATTTATTGATCTATGTCATGATCGATAATCCAAGAAATGATCATCTTGGTGGTAAAGTCGCGGCGCCAACTTTTAAGCGAATATTGCAGCGAATATTACGATATGTGGACATAAATCCACAATACAGAAACCGATGGGCTGATAATAATAATGAAAGTGGTCCAATTATACCGGATTTAAAGAATAAAAGAGTTGAGGACGCAAAACAAATTGCAGAACACGCTGGTCTGGAACTGGTTGTTAAAAACCAGGGAGATTTGGTGTCCAGTCAAAAGCTGATTCTAAATCATCAAAAAGGAGCGAAACCACAGTTGATTGTCACTTTAAAAGAATTTAAGTCTAATTCTGAAGATTATACCAAAGTACCTTCAGTAGTGGGAATGAGTTTACGCGAGGCAATTTCAAAAATATCGCAGAGCAATTTAAAGGCATTTGTTAATGGCTCAGGACGGGTAATCAGCCAGATTCCTGACGCGGGTACAAAAATGCGCTCGGGAGCCAGGTGCGTTATTCAATGCAAACCCGCGGTTGATTTAACAGAGTTTCATGTTTTATGAGTGAAAGAAAATTGAACATGAATATTTTCTATCAAGAGTTATTAAACATCCAGGGGTTGGAAGTAGAATTTATTGGAAATTCTCAAATCTTTAAAGAATCAATTAGGGGATTTTCAATTAATTCAAAAACTATTCAACCTGACGAAATTTTTGTTGCCATCAAAGGAGACAATTTTGATGGACACAAATTTGTCGGGGAAGTGATAGAAAATGGTAACGAGATAAATGTTGTCTCCAGGCAGTGGTACCAGGAAAATGGCAAACAGTTTTTCAGAGGTAATTTTTTTATTGTTAAAAATACTTTGACAGCATTGCAAAAAATTAGTCAATATTACCGGCTTAAATTCGATATTCCGGTATTGGCGATTACAGGTAGTAACGGGAAAACCACGACAAAGGAAATGGTGTCCGCGGTTTTAGAAACAAAGCTGAATGTTCTGAAAAATCCGGGAAACCTGAATAATCACATTGGGGTGCCGCTGACCTTGTTTAGTTTAAACGAGAATCAGGATATCGCGGTAACCGAAATGGGTGCCAACCATAAAGGGGAAATCGCCGCGTTAGCCGAAATCGCTCAGCCCGATTATGGATTAATCACCAATATTGGACCTGCTCATCTGGAATTTTTTGGATCGCTGGAAGGTGTTTTCCAGGCAAAAAGTGAGCTATGGTCTTTCCTTGAAAAAAACAGTGGTTGTGCTTTTGTGAATGTTGATGATCCGTTTTTAGCAGTAAATATTCCCGCGGCAAAAAAGGTGGTAAAATATGGATTTGAAAACGATGCTGATGTAACTGGAAAACTCCTGAATATCGATGAGCAGGGCAGGGCTGCTTTTCTTGTTGCGGGTGAGGAAATTAAGTTGAAAATAGCCGGTGTGCATAATATAAATAACGCGCTGGCAGCTTTCGTGGTTGGCAGGGAGTTGGGAATTGAACCGGAAAAGATAAAACACGTTTTGGAGAATTTTGAACCTGCTGATAAAAGAATGGAGATAGTTAAAATAAAAGGATTGCGTATTGTAAATGATTGTTACAATTCAAATCCGGCATCAGCCAGAAAGGCTATACAGACAATCTCTCAAATGCAAACAAATTCAAACCGGATTGCTGTATTGGGAGATATGTTTGAGCTTGGTGAACTTAGTGAAAAAGAACATGGTGTGATTGGGGAATACATAGCTGATTTTAAAAATATTAATTATTTGGTTACCATTGGAAAGTATTCTGAATTTACCTCTAAAGCCGCCGAAGAATCAGGAATGCAAAATGTTCTTCATTTTGAAAAAAAAGATGAATTGGTAAAATATTTGAAATCCATTTGTAAGTTTGACGATATTATACTCATCAAAGGATCCAGGGGAATGAAAATGGAAGAAGTAACCAAAGGATTAATGGCAATATTATAAATTGAGGGACTTTTATGTTTTATCATTTATTATATCCATTGAAAAATGTAATTTCCGGACTGAATATTTTTGGCTATATCACATTCCGAAGCGCGTCTGCCGCGATACTGGCACTGCTTATTAGTCTTTTTATCGGACCGAAAATTATCAACTTTTTAAAGCGGAAACAAATCGGGGAAGAGATTCGCAGTGACGGACCACAATCGCATCTGAAGAAAGCGGGAACCCCAACCATGGGCGGCATTATTATTCTCATTGCCGTGATTGTACCGACGCTTCTTTTTGCTCGATTAGATAATATTTATGTCCTGCTGATTCTGCTGGCAACAATCTGGGGCGGAAGTATTGGGCTCCTCGATGACTATTTAAAAGTCATCAAAAAAATGCCCAAAGGATTAATAGGAAAATATAAGATTGTTGGTCAGGTAACTTTGGGATTAATCGTTGGTGCTGTTTTATATTTTCATCCGGATTTCAAAGAAATCAGGGCGTTATCAACCGTTCCATTTTTTAAAAACTTGAATATTGATTTTGGATTGTTTTATATTCCGGTAGTTATTTTTGTTATTACGGCGACATCGAATTCCGTTAATCTCACAGACGGTTTGGATGGGCTGGCAATTGGTTTAGTGGGAATTAGCGCGGTTGCATGGGCGGGAATTAGTTATATTTCCGGGCGAGTAGATTTTAGTGATTATTTGAATATCATTTATTTACCCGGTGCAGGGGAACTAACAATTTTTTCCGCAACTTTGATCGGAGGAAGCCTGGGCTTTCTTTGGTATAATACTTATCCCAGCAAAGTATTCATGGGGGATACGGGGTCATTGGCTTTGGGGTGCGCTATCGGAACCCTTGCGGTTTTATTGCATAAAGAACTGCTGTTAATAATTATTGGTGGGATTTTTGTCGCTGAAACTGTCTCCGTCATTCTGCAGGTCGCGTATTTCAAAAGAACCGGAGGAAAACGTTTGTTTAAAATGGCTCCACTGCATCATCATTTTGAATTGAAGGGATGGAATGAATCCCAGGTGGTTGTTCGGTTTTGGATCATAGGTATCATGTTGGTTTTAATGACGTTGAGTACATTTAAAGTGCGGTGATAATGACATAATAAGAATAGATATGAAGAATTCGATTAAACGTAAAATAAATTTTGATGTAATGCTGCTCAGCATAGTTCTGATCCTTGTTGTGATTGGCACGGCTGCCATTTATAGCGCGAGCAGCTATATTGCCTTGGGTGAGGATAACGGAACAAGCCACACGTACATGCATAAACAGCTTGTCCGGCTGGCGCTTGGGCTGATTTTGATGGTATTATTCATGCAGATCGATTACCACCTGTTACAAAAGATGGCGCCGGTATTCCTGGGAATAGCTTTCATTTTGTTGATTTATGTGCTTATTGGCGGCGATTTTGCTAAAGGAAGCAGACGAGCTTTTAAAATAAATGGTATTTCCTTTCAACCATCAGAAATGGCAAAATATGCTCTGATTTTATTTTTATCTACTTTTTTAATCGATAAAGGGAAAAAGCTGAAGGAGTTAAGCGATGGTTTGCTGCCAGCACTTATTGTTATTTTTATTGTTTTATTTCCCATCGTGCTGGAGCCTGATCTGGGCACAACCATCATTATTTTTCTGATCAGTATGATTATGGTTTTTGTTGCCGGTGCGAGTTTATATCATCTTACGGGATTGGCAGCATTGGCAATAGCAGTAGTTAGTATGTTTCTGGTTAGCTTCCCTTATCAAAAAGCCAGGCTAATCGGCTTTCTT
>NBLI01000146.1 GCA_002084535.1 Candidatus Zhuqueibacterota bacterium 4572_119 | reverse complement strand
ATTTTGGAACTACGCACACGATTAAAAATTCAAAAAGCCGGATTGCATCACTTTAACAAGCTGTCCAATAATTACATAAAATCAAATGTTGATTATACGTAGAAAAACTATTTCATTTCGATCCCGCTTTGCAGGAGAGAAATCTGGGACAGCACCTCTACATCCAGATTTTTCGCCCCATTGGGGATTCGAATTGGCACTGTTTTGTGGTTCTATTTTTAATTGATTAGCTGAATTGAAGACACAATCGTAACTTTTTATATTGGAATTGAAAGAAAACTTAAAGTGTTGGGAGAAACTTGCCTGGTACACGGTTTTTTCAAGTAATAAATAGGGTAGATTCTGAGTATTTCACAATTGCCAAGAGTTAAAATCTGCTGTATCCAATCTATTGAGGAAGCATGGATGGCGATAAATGCCGGGGCATCCGCGTTAGGATTGGTATCTTCCATGCCCAGTGGGCCGGGAGTCATTTCAGAAGATTTGATCGCCGAGGTTTCTGCTGCTATTCCCGTGGGAATAACCTCTGTTTTGTTGACCAGTCAGCAAAATCCAGCCTCAATAATTGAACAGCATCAGAAATGTAGAACCAACGCTATTCAGTTGTGCGACCGGCTTAGTGTGATTACGCCAAGGGAATTACAGGATGCTATGCCCGGAACTGACATAATGCAGGTCATTCATGTGACTGGACAAAATTCGATTGAAGAGGCAGTTTCTATCGCGCCATTTGTAAATGCAATCTTGCTGGATTCAGGAAATAAATCTTTACCAATCAAAGTTTTGGGTGGAACGGGAAAAATTCATGATTGGAAAATTAGCCGTGAAATTCGCGATAGGGTGGAGGTCTCGGTTTACCTGGCAGGTGGTTTAACGCCGGAAAATGTAGCCGAAGCCATAAGAGAAGTTTCTCCTTTTGGTGTGGATGTTTGTAACGGCGTTCGAACGAATGGTTTGCTTGATAAAAGAAAACTACAAAAATTTCTTGAACAGGTCAATTCAGCGACTTGATATTAATCGATGAATTGATTTTGTTTTCATAGTTAAATTTAATCAATAACTAAAGGATGCGCTCATGTCTTTTTTTACTTTTTTAAAAAACAAATCTCTCTTCTATGTTGTAATTTTACTGATGACTTTTTCTTTTTGTGAGGACCCGATTGAACCGGATCCTGTTGAGTGGCCCTCAAGGTATGAGAAAATACCGGCAGACGCTGTAAAAATGACACCAGAAACAGACAATTTCCCACCGGTTTTGCACTCAGAAGAATGGAATGAACCAGTTCCAATGGAGGGACCAGTTAATACAGCCGGAGCCGAAGACGCGCCAGTGATAACTCCAGATGGTCTGACTTTTTTCCTGTTTTTTACGCCGGATGTGGATATTCCGCCCGAAAGTCAATTGCTGGATAGTGTGACCGGTATCTGGTGGACTGAAAAATCGGGCGGAGAATGGAGTGAGCCAGAACGGATTCTTTTGAATGACGATCTCGCGCTTGATGGTCCTTTTTGTATTGTAGCTGACACACTTTGGTTTGGATCTTTTAGAGTGGGGAATTATGGTGAAGATGGAGACATTTACACCACAATTTATGATGGAGAAAAATGGACTAACTGGCAAAATGCCGGCGAACGAATTAACAGCCAGTACAATGTGGGAGAGCTTTATTTGCCGATTAATGCCAGGGAAATGATTTTTCACCGGGCGGGTTTTGGCGGATATGGTGAGTATGATCTTTGGAAATCAGAAAAGGTTGGAGATGAGTGGATTGAACCGGTAAATCTTGGCCCAACAGTAAACAGCGAATTAAATGACAGCCACCCATTTATTTCATCGGATGGGACTGAATTGTGGTTTACCGGCGTTAGTAAAAAAAGCTATCCGGGTCCGGCTTTATTCCGAAGTGTTAAATCGGATACCGGGTGGAGTGTTCCTGATGAGATTATTTCGAGTTTTGCCGGAGACCCTGGTCTGGATGAACAGGGGAATATTTATTTCACCCATCATTTTTTCTCATCAGAAATGAAAATGATTGAAGCTGATATTTATGTAGCGTATAAAAAATAAAACTATATTGGAGGATGAGATGAGGGACCATGTAAAAATATTAGGGGCTCTTTATATTGTTTTCAGTGCGCTGGGAATTTTTACGGCGATTATTCTGTTTATCGTTATAGCAGGTGGTGGTATAATATCCGGTGACTTTGAAGCAATGAGTATTACAATGCTTGTTGCGACAATATTGGGAGGATTGATTGCTTTCTTTTCAATCCCGGGATTGATAGGGGGAATCGGACTTTTTTCGTTCAAATCCTGGGCAAGAATATTGGTACTGGTTTTAGGTTGTTTAAATTTATTGAATATTCCAATTGGTACAGCACTGGGTATTTATACAATCTGGGTTTTGACCAAACCTGAAACAGAAAAACTATTTTTAGAAAATAAATAATGAGTCCTGTTTAAAAAACAAAAAACCGGATATTTTTAAATCAAAAAAAAATTATGCATATAGAGAATAGAACATTATAGTTTTTGCCCGGCAATGAAATGCCTGGTTTTCAGAATGGGTTCAAGAATAATTTTTCAGAAATTCCAGCTGTTTCACTTAACAAATACATTTATTGAAGCTATGAACATGACTAATTATTACAATTTCAAGTGTGCGGCATCTTGAATACTCCCATAACTGATGTGTTACAAACATTAACATATTAGCCTGTAAATTCATCCATTATTCATTCCTGACTTATTTAGCATTTTGATATTTTCAAGAAATATCGATATTGGTAGGGGAGAGGCAAACAAAAGTTATATCTTTTCCGAATGAAAACAGAGCTCAATTTATAAAAATAAAAAGCAACTATATTGTGTAACTTTGATAGTGAAGGGAAGTGAACGGGAGCGAAATAGAAAAATAAAAAGGACTCAAGAATCAATCTTAAGTCCTTATTTATTACTGTGCCGAGGGCGGGAATCGAACCCGCACAGAGCAAGCTCCGCTGGATTTTGAATCCAGTGCGTCTACCAATTTCACCACCTCGGCTAATGGATGTAATAATATAAAAAAAATATGCTTAAAGTCAAGGAAAATTTGTGTAAAAAAGTAATCCCTCATTTACTGGTACTGGTGGCAGACAGAGATGTCGTACACTTCAACCTAACTAATAATAAATTGTGCAATCAATAATTATATTGAGTGATTTCCTGGATAGTGCCAGAGATTCACCAAAAAACGAATCTGATTTTATGTGAGAAACTTATTTTTTGAATCATGAGATTCCAGTATCCGCTAAAAATCGGTGGAATTGTAATAACATGGCATAACTAATTGTATTTTAAGCTAATAGCAAACTGCTAATTGCTAAAAGCTGTTTCAAGTTTCGTGATAGTATCAACAATTACAATTTCAAGTGTGCGACTTCTTGAATAGGCCCATAACTGAGGTTTACCGTGAAGAATTCATGCTAAACAAAACCCGAAGGTAAAATTCACTCCGGGTTTTGTTCTATTGCATTGGACTGGAAGGTGTCTTTATTAATAATTTCTATTTTAACATAATCATGCGAATCACTTTGTTATATTTAACTTCTTTTTTACTCTTCCCAGCTACTTCATTTTGAATACTGGCGACTAACCTGATAAAATACATCCCTGTCATAGCCCTGTTGCCATATTGATCATATCCATTCCATAATACTTCCTCATAACCCGGATCGAAGCTCTCATCAATAAGATTGATCACTGTTTGACCTCGAATGTTGTAAATAGTTAACAGAACATGAGACCTTTCCGGAAGCTGGAATTTAATCGTTGTTCCGGCGTTGAAGGGGTTCGGATAATTCTGGTTTAGCAAATATTCAGTCGGGGCTTTCGGGTTTGGATCGAATAAATTATCAGGCTTTACCGGACGCCGATAGTCAGAACTTAAAATAATAACCGCATACATACAGTTATTATTTGCAGCACCAATTGCATTGTTCCCGCCTAGAATAACGGTTCCTGGTCCTACTTCATTGACCCAAAGATCGAGCTTATAATTATTGCTGAGTTCAATAAAGTTATTTGTTTTTGTGAAATTATTTTTCAGCCAATTTGGAACACTGGCAGCCCGATTGTCATAGCCAATGTAAACAAAGGATGAATCGTTGAGTTCAAAACTTAGGAAATTATCTTCATCGTTACTGCTATCTGCTATCGCGGTTCGAATCCAGGCGCAGCCGGATAGTGTAGAAGGCAACGATGAAATTTTTGTCTGGCAGTCGATGTAGCAATGCCCGCCCACATCCAGGTATGCCTGGACATACGATGGCTGACTAATCTCTGCAAGTAATGGAATAGAATCCTGTTCAAATTGATATGTAAATTCTTTATCCCCCATGATGTTGGGCGGATCGACACAATCAGCAATATTTGACACGCAAAGGAGGTACTCATTTTTATCGACATGTTTCGTGGTGTTTAGCGTGACCATTTGCAAAGAAGAATCCAGCATTGCTCTATCTATTCTAATCCCATTGTTTATGTGGTAATTATCAGTCTTTTCAGCTATGGATTTTGTCAGAGGTTCATTGAAATATATTTTGACTTTGTAAGCATTCTCTACACTCAGTCTCTCCGCGTTGGGTGCCAGAATGTCAATATAAATGTACGAGTAATCCATGCTTGTTTGAGGCAAAATAAAATTTGGATTATTAGCCAAATCCTTGATGCCGTTGAGAGTCAATGTATAATTTTGCTCACTTTGATGCCTGGTTGTATAAAGTGTAACATCCTTTTGACTTATACCCAACTCTGCGATTTTAATAGTAATGCTGTCATTAATATGATAATTATTTACATTTTCGGCGCTCTGTTCATCAATTCGTTCAGTAAATTTTATTTTAACCGTAGAGTCATTGACCGCAGAAACATTAACAATTGACGGAGGAATTTTATCCACATATTCATAGACCTTTTTAGTATTTTCATTGATTGCATTCGGATTATTTGCCCTGTCATTAATATTATTTACAATTAATGTGTAAAAATCTTCCTCGTGCGGACTGGTTTGCATATAAACTGTTTTGCAATCAGTTGCCAGGGTCAATGCTGTAATAGCCAATCCCGCTGATGAACCCTGTAAGTTTTCAGCTTGTGATTGTTGGGTATCTCTGGCGTCTGTTTGTTTTTGTTTGATATATGTTTCTTCATTATCCTTATTTCTACCAGCCAAAGCAAAGGTATTGCCTCTGTAAATTTCATAATTATCAATAGTCTTTGCAGAGGTTTCCTCAATCGGTTCGCTAAAATGAAGGATTAAATGTGTTTCATCAACGGCTTCAAGACCTGTGATTTGAGGAGGAACTAAATCAATATAAGTATAATTAAAGCTCGTATTGGGTAATATCGTATTTGAGTTTTCAGCCATATCTTTGATATTATTAACAGTGAGAATGTAATCACCTTCGGCATGTTCGCTGGTGAATAATTGGACAATAGTGCCCGTACTATCCAGATAGCAGGAATCAACACTAACATCATGATTAATTTGATAATTGGCGCTATTCTCAGCTGATTCCTTATCAATCATTTCACTGAAGGTGATGGCTAATAAAAACTCATTGATTACTTCGATACTGGTGATCTCTGGTTTTTTTGTATCAACATAGTTATACTCTGCAAATGTTGAGTCAGGAATCTTGTTGGGAATATCCGCCTGATCAAATACATTGGAGATATAAATTTGATATGTGCCTGCATGGTGCGCGCTGGTTGTTAAAGACACTAAACGTTCATCCGAATTTAAAAACGCGTTTTTAACAGTTATTGATTTGCTGATTTCATAATTTGAAATTTCCTCTGCGGAATGTCTATCAACTATTTCAGAAAACATGATGTTGATAATTGTGTCATTCACTGCGTGAACCGAATCCACAGCAGGGGATGTAATGTCAATATATTGGTAAGAAAAATAACTGAACGGTTTTATAACATTCGGTTCGGCAGCCCTGTCCTTTATGTTATTAAACATGATGATATAATTTCCCGGGTCATGTTTTTTGGTAAAGAGATGTACTGTAAAAAGATTCGCATCGATGGAAATGGAATCAATTTTGACGCCATTATTTATTTGATAATTGGCAGTATCAGTTGCGCTAATCTCATCCAATGGTTCGCTAAAAACAATATCGACTTGACAGTCAATTAAGGCTTGTACATCAAGAACGGCAGGAGGTGTGATGTCCTTGTACTCATAGATAAATTTGGTCGAATCGACTATCTGGTTAGGTATTATTGCCTGATCTTTTATACCATTAACAGTCAGGGTATAAAAACCTGGAACATGCTTACTGGTAAATAAATGAACTATATTTTCAATTAAATCAAACCTGACCGAATCAATTTCAATATCATTATCTATATGATAATTGACAACAGATTCAGCCGATTCTTTTTCAACCGGCTCCGAAAAAGTTACATCAACTTTATATTCGAATAATGCCTGAACATTAACAATTTCCGGCGGCGTAATGTCATTGTACTGATAATTGAAAGTGCTGTTAGGCAGAATGGTGTTGGGATTATTGGCTCTGTCTTTGACACTGTTGACGGTTAATGTGTATTGCTGTTCCAGGTGAGCGGATGTAATCAGGTGAAC
>NBLI01000145.1 GCA_002084535.1 Candidatus Zhuqueibacterota bacterium 4572_119 | reverse complement strand
AGCACCACGCGCTACTGATTTTAGCGCCTGGTCTTTGATGCTGAGTTTTTGTTCTGGCTGATTCATGTAGTTATAATTTATTATTTTTAAGTAAAAGCATGAGTATGAGTAAAAGCAAGTAGTTGAAAAAATAAATGGAATATAATGATATAATCATAAATTTCAAAGGAATAAAATAATATTACTAAAATAAAGGGACCAATGTTATGGCAAAGAAGAAGAAAAAAAAAATGGTGGTTAAGGTTGAAGCTCAAAAATCTCAATTCACCTTTTTTACCTCTCATCCAAATTGGACTGCGGCGATTCTGCTGTTTTTGCTTCTCCTGATATTCTATTATCCCATTGTTTTTGAGAATAAAACATTACTTCCCCCGGATACTCTCACAGCCAAAAGCTATAACAATTTTGTGAACGACGCGCTAAAAGAAGGGATCTATCCGCTATGGAATCCTTATATTTTTTCGGGGATGCCGTCTTTTGCCAGTTTATCAAGCGCGCCTTTGGTAAATATCGTTGACTCCGCGGTTCAATACATTTTGATCGGCGTGCGTTACGTAATACCGCTGACGCCTTTTATGCGGGTTATTTTGAACTATCTGTTGTTTGGAATGCTCATATACTTATTGCTCAGGTCTTTTAAGGTGAACCGTTATGCCTGCCTGTTTTCCGCTATCGCGGTGATTTTTATTCCGCAATTTGTGGCATTTACTTCCTACGGGCATAACACCAAATTTTTGTCACTGGTGCTGATACCACTCATTTTCTGGTCTGTTCACCAATTGCTGACTAAAAGAAATTTGTTATTCTTCGCTATAACCGCACTGACTTTTGGATTTCAATTATTACGTGCTCATGTGCAGGTATGCTATTACACCTATTTGCTGATAGGGATTTATTTTATTTATTTTGCTATTAATGAATTCAGGGAATCCAAAAACGTCAGTAACATTTTAAAAGGGCTGGGAATGCTGGCAGGTACCGTTGTTGTAGCGCTGCTGCTCTCATCGGTGATGTACATTTCGATTTACGAATATTCTCACTTTTCAATCAGAGGCGGTGGTGCAACGGGTGGTTTGGATTACGGGTATGCTTCGAGCTGGTCATTTTCCCCCTGGGAAATGACAACGTTTTTAATACCGTCATTTTTTGGCTTTGGCGGTTCTACTTACTGGGGTAAAATGCCCTTTACCGATTACCCCCTTTACATGGGCATCATTGTGCTTTTTCTCGCGGGATTAGCCTTTGTGATAAAGAGGGATAAGCATGTCATCTTTTTTGGTATTGTGGCAGCTTTTTCGCTGATCGTATCATTTGGGAAACATCTTCCTGTCTTATATGGACCAATGTTCAAGTTTCTTCCATTTTTTGATAAATTCCGGGTACCGAGCATGATCCATATTCTACTGGATATCGCGATCGTGATTCTCGCGGGAATTGGTTTGAATCATTTAATCAGTCTAAAGGCGTCGGGCGAAAAAGAAAGAATACAACAAAAAATAAAAGACGTGCGAATCTATTTTTACGCGTTTGGCTCAATCGCCATATTTTTTATGCTGCTGGTGGTACTTGGAAAAAGCGCGATGCTTGGCTGGATGGCAGGAGCCGCTCGCTCGCTCAACCCGGGCGCTCAGCAGATGGCTTATAAAATGGTTTTAACGGATACCGTGGTGATGCTTTTATTTCTGGGGATCTCCGGGTTTTTAACAATGTATTATTTGAACAGTAAAATGGATACCAATTTGTTCTGTATCATTTTAACTTTGTTGCTAATCGTTGATTTGTGGATCGTTGATTATAAAATAATTGACCCCAGACCTACTACACATGAAGAAAGCTTTTTCGAAAAAACAGACGTTGTCCGGTTTCTTGAGCGGCAAGATGGAGCATTCAGAATTTTTCCGGTAAATGTGGGACAACCGGGCGAAAGACCGGATAACTGGTGGATGTATTTTGGACTTCAGAATGTTTATGGCTATCATGCAGCGAAAATAAAAATCTACCAGGAAACGATGGAGGAACTGCAGTTTCCACAAAATTATTTTATGAAATTTCTCAAACGTGAGGGGAATCAGACTGTACTGAATTCCAACATGGATGAGATTCAAAAAGACTTGCTCTATGGGCATAACGTATTTCTGAATATGTTAAATTGCAGGTATTTAGTTTCGTCTTATCCAATCCCTGACACCTCCTGCCAATTGGTACACCGGGGAAGCCAATTCATTTTTGAAAATAAAAATGCCTTGCCGCGCGCGTTTTTTGTTAATGACATAAAAGTTATCACTGAAAAAAATGCTATATTTCAATTTATGAAGTCCGGAAATTTTGATCCGGCAAAAACAGCTATTTTGGAGCACGAACCTGAAACTGCGATTCAGCCGGATTCAGCCAACCGGGTTAACCTTGTTAGCAGCAGCATTCATGATCTGAAATTCAAAGCGTCAGTTGCCGCGCCGGCTTTGATGGTTTTATCGGAGATTTATTATCCTGCAGGGTGGAATGCTTATGTGGACGGTGTAAAGACAGAAATACATAAAACGAACTATATTTTACGGTCAATTTTTCTTCAGCCTGGCGACCACGAGATTGAGTTTAAGTTTGAACCAACTTCATTTAAAACAGGATTGTTAATTAGTTTGATTACGCTGTTTGGTTTAATTGCAGCTCTTTTTATAGGGATCAAGCGAAATAAAAAGCAACTTTTATCTAAGTAGCAAAAACAAAAATGAAACTGTTTTTGTTCATGGGGACTTAAAGGACTAAAAGAGAATATGCGAAAAGTACTTTACCAACTTTCAGATCGTTTCACGCTGATTTTGTTCACTGTGGCGATAATATTAATTTTTTTATTGCTGACATATTCACAAAAAATTGTACATGATCTGCGGAGCGAATCAAGAAATATAATTGAATTTTACGCGCGGGTTCACTCCCAGGCAGCGCTTCAGGAAGATGTGACTCTGGTAAATTTTTTATTTGAAGAAATAATCAAGAGAACAAATTTTCCAATAATTTTGACTGATCAGGAAAAAAATCCAGACACGTGGGTCGGGATTCATTTGGATTACAATGACAAATCAATAGAGACACTGGAAGAAGTAAAGCGAATGGTTCAAAAACTGGAGAAAGAGAGTGAACCGGTTCCGATTACTTATAATGATCCTATTGAAGGCGATAAAGTATTGGGATACCTTTTTTACGGAGATTCAAACCTGATAACCAGGCTGGTCTGGTTCCCTTACGCGGAAATCGGAGTTATCAGCCTTTTTATCCTTGTCGCTTTTTTGGGATTTCGCAGTATTAAAAAAAGTGAGGAGCAGTTCATCTGGGTTGGTTTAACCAAAGAGACAGCACATCAATTGGGAACACCACTTTCTTCTTTGATGGGCTGGTTAGAGCTCATTAAAAACAGAGACTCTCTGGAATCAGCTGATAAGGTTGCAGAGGAAATGGAAAACGACCTCAAGCGATTATTAAAAGTAACCGCACGGTTTTCACAAATTGGTTCACGCTCCGGTTTTAGGAAACAATCCATTTTACCCATCCTGGAAGACGCGATCAAATATTTCCAACGAAGACTTCCACACATGGGTAAACAGGTACAAATTGTTTCCCGGTTTGCAAAAGTACCAGACGTAAATATCAACTGTGATTTGTTCGAATGGGTGATTGAAAATATGATCAAAAACTCTTTAGATGCCATTGAAAAGAAAAAAGGGGTGATTGAAATTTCCACAGGAATGGTTGAAAACAAGTCAGGACTGGTTTTTATTGATGTTAAAGATAATGGCAAAGGGATCAGCGCCCAAAATAGGCGGATGATATTCAAACCGGGATTCAGCACAAAAAAGCGCGGCTGGGGATTGGGATTGAATCTGGCGAAACGAATTGTCGAAGAATTTCATAATGGGAAATTATCTGTCAAAGATTCCAGGCACGGTGAAGGTACAACGATGCGGATAATATTAAAAGGATAAAGGGCATGCGCCATACACTCGAGCTATATCATGGAGAAGATTTGCTGTTTTGCAGCGATGGTAAGTGGCTGTATCCACTGTTTGAATTGGAAAAGTATTTGGAAAAGCCCGGATTGGAAAAAGGCGATTTATTGGTCAAAGATAAAATAATCGGCAGGGCGGCAGCACTGATTCTTGTACACCTGGGAATACGTAATGTTCGGGCTGGAGTTTTGAGTAAACCGGGAAAAGATGTGCTGCTAAATCACGGTGTGACATATAGCTTTGAAAAGTTAGTGGAACGAATATTATGCAGAACAGAAAAGATGCTGCAAAACGAAATCAACCCTGAAGCAGGGTATAAAACCATCAACGATCTTATCCATCAAAATGAAAATAAATAAAAGAAGGTGAATCATGAAAAAAATAATAATATTAATTGTAATACTCTTGCTCATTTTGCTGGTTGTTTTTTGCTATATGAGAATAAATGAACAGGTGGCAGTTGAAACAGAGACCCTGATGCCCGCGCAACCAGGCTTGCCATCGGAGGTCGGTGGCAACCAGGTGATCGAACATAATTATTATACACTTTCTTATAATGAGCAATTGGAGCAGCCGGATTGGGTTATGTACAAATTAACATCAGCGTCCCTGACCGGAGAAACCTTTAAAAGAAAGGATGATTTCCGTGTGGATTCTCTGGTTGCAACGGGCTCGGCGACATTGAAGGACTACAAAGGCTCTGGATTCGATCGCGGGCATTTGTGTCCTGCTGCCGATATGGCCTGGTCAAAACAATCGCTTTCCGAGACATTTTACATGAGCAACATGAGTCCACAAAAGCCCAGGTTTAACAGGGGAATATGGAAAAAGCTGGAAACGCGCGTGAGAAAGTGGGCAATCGAAAACGAGGAAATCTATGTGGTAACAGGACCTGTTTTTTCGGATAACCTTGATGCGATTGGACAAAATGAAGTAGCTGTTCCGGAATATTATTATAAAATTATTTATGATTATATTGAACCGGAGATAAAAGCCATTGGATTTGTAATGAAAAATGAAAGCTCAAAAGAGCCGCTGTTTAATTTCGCGGTTACAGTAGATTCGGTTGAGAATTTGACAAACATCGATTTCTTTTCCAGCTTGCCTGATTATTTTGAAAACGAAATCGAGAGCCACCTAAATACGCGGCTTTGGCAAATTGAAAAATAATTATCACCGCGCTCATTAAATATGGAAATTTTATTATCTGGGTAAAATTCCTAACTTTCGGTTAATTTTACCGTATCATTTTCTAATCGAGCAGACAAAAAATCATCCCTATATTGAAGTAAAAACGAGAAATCAAATCATGAATATATTCCGCTCCCTGGTTTTTGTTTCATTAATATTAGCTTTTATTTCCCCAACAAACATTCTTCTATGCCAGGACACTTTTGATTGGTTGGATTTTGGTTGGATTTTGAAAGGATTTCACTGGATGAAGGTTTGTCGCAAAGTATTATTAATGTAATTCATAAAGACAGACATGGCTTTATGTGGTTTGGCACAGAATCAGGGCTGAATAAATACGATGGCTATTGTTTTAAAGTCTTTAAACAAAACCCATTCGATCAAAATTCATTGCCAAATAATGTAGTCCTTTCGATATTTGAAGACGATGAAGGATTCCTGTGGATTGGAACAGGTGGAGGAGGATTAAGCAAGTTTGATCCGGCAACACAATTATTTGTGAATTATCAGCACGATGCTTCGGATAGTTCGTCCATTTCCAGTGATATTGTCCCAGTGGTAACCGGTGATAGTTTCGGGAATATTTGGGCAATAACTACCGATGGCGGAGTGGACAAGCTAATCCTGGAAACCGGGAAATTTAAACGGTACCGGCACCGCAGCAATGATCCCCATTCGCTCAGCCATAATGGAATCAGGTTCTTTTACGTTGATCGCTCAGGAAATGTCTGGATAGCCACGTTGTCAGGGCTGAACAAGTATGATCAGGAAAAGGACCAGTTTACAAGATATCAACCAAGCAAAAAAATTCCGTTTAGCATCAGCTATGATGAGATTACATTTTTATATGAATCTCCAAATGAACCCGGTATCCTGTGGATAAGTACCGGAGAGGTAAATCGCTTATCTGAGGGCGGAGGATTAAACAGGCTTGACATCGCAAGCGGGAAATTCACTCATTATGACCTAAAAAAAAGCGCTTTAAAATACAGGAGCGGCAATATCACGGGTCAGATCGTGGAAGATAAAAAAGGACTTTTCTGGATAGGCACGTCACAGGGGCTGGTAAGTTTTGACAGGGAGAACGAAGCATTCGCCTATTTTTTGCCCCAGCCGGCAAGTTTGATGAGCCTGCAAAATGTCATTGTGACAATCACCGAGGATATTGAAGGCGTTTTGTGGTTAACCACTGCGGCAAGAAATGGAATTTATCGGTTTGATAAAAGGACAAAGGCATTCTCCTTTTTTACTCATAATCCGAACAATCCGAACAGTTTGAGCAATGCCCGGGTAACTCAAATTCTTGAAGATCAAAGCGGGGTGCTTTGGATTGGAACTAATACTGGCGGTCTGAATAAGCTGGATCATTACGCGAGGAAATTCCGGTCTTACAAACATGTGCGCGATAATCCCAATAGCCTTGGCGGAAGAATCGTACGCTCGTTTTGTGAAGATAAAGCTGGCCGGCTATGGGTTGGGTTTGGCGGCGACGGGCTGGATTTATTTGATCCTGAAAGACGCACCATTTCTCATTTCCGCTCCAGTTACCGAACTCCGTTGGGCTTGAATAATAATAATGTTTTTGCTCTTTTGGAGGACAAGTTTGGAGATTTATGGATTGGGACGATTGGCGGGGGATTAAACCTGTTGGAACACAGCAGGAAAAAATTTACCCATTTTATCAATATTTCCAACGATCCATTTAGCTTAAGCGATAACAGCGTGAGAGCCATTTTTGAAGACAAGGATGGGGCGCTCTGGATTGGGACAGACAATGGTGGACTGAACAAGTTCAACAGAAAGAATAGAAATTTTACGCGACATACGCACGATCCCGATAATCAAAACAGCATCAGCCACAATTCGGTTCGCGCGATTGTTCAGGATACGACAGGAGCCCTCTGGCTTGGAACTTTTGGCGGTGGTCTGAACAAGGTGGCGAAATCATCGCAAACCACGGAATCAGAAAAGGCGGAAGTTTTTAGTCCGGAAGAACTTCTTTTTACTCACTATACACACAACCCAAACAATCCAGCCACGATCAGTAGCAATTTAATACAGTCAATTTATGTTGACGAGAAGAATATTTTGTGGATTGGGACTTTTGGTGGTGGGCTAAACAGGTTTGATCCTGAAACAGAGAAATTTGAACATTACAGCGAACAAAACAGTGATTTACCCAATAATGTTATTTACGGAGTACTGGGCGACGATAATGGAAATATCTGGTTTAGCAGTAACCTGGGCATTTCCAAATATGATCCTTTCAAAAAAGAATTTATTAATTTCGATGTGGATGATGGTTTACAAAGTAAAGAATTTAATGGGCAGGCTTGTTTTAAAAATAAAGACGGTATAATGTATTTTGGCGGGATCGATGGTTTCAGCGTATTTCATCCTGACAGCATAAAAAATAATCCGGTGGTACCCGGCATCGCCATAACGGATTTTAAAATATTTGGTGAATCCGTTCCCATTGGTGGGTATTCTCCTTTGAAAAAACATATTTCTGAAACAGATGAGATTGTACTTAAATATTGGCAAAATGATATTTCATTTGAATTTGTCGCCCTTCATTTTAATCGGCCACAAAACAATTTCCGCGTCAGGGGCTGCAATAATGATGGTGTTTGGAATAAAAAAGGAAAAACGATTCGTATTATCATCACGCCGCCCTGGTGGGAAACAAAATGGGCGTATATTTCCTATTTTGCTGGAATCCTGGTATTGTTAATAGTAATTTATTCTTTGCTGCGCAGGTATTTCATAAATAAAGGAAGAGAAAAAGCTCGCGTGCTCGAGGCGGAACTTCGCGCCCAGGCAGCCGAAGCACAGAACAGGGCGATTAAGGCAGAAAACGAGAGAAAGACGCTTGAGCTGGAAGAAGCCCGGAAATTACAATTATCAATGCTGCCGAAGCAACTGCCACAAGTTGAAAATTTGGACATCGCGGTTCACATGCAAACCGCCGCTGAAGTGGGTGGAGATTATTACGATTTTCATGTTGACGAAAAAAACGTTTTAACTGTTGTTATTGGCGATGCCACGGGGCATGGTTTAAAAGCGGGAACAATGGTATCGGTTATGAAAAGTCTTTTTGTGGCGAACGTGGCGAAAAACGATATGCGGTCTTTTTTTAGAGATTGTACGCGAACCATCCAGAAGCTCCATCTTGGCAATCTGTACATGGCTTTAACTTTGCTTAAAATTCAAAACAGCGAGCTTCTTGTATCGGCAGCAGGAATGCCACCGATATATATTTACCGCAGCCATTCCCGGCAAGTTGAGGAGTTAACGATAAAGGGAATGCCGTTGGGAGCGTTTAAAGATTTTAATTACCTGGATAAACGAGTAAAAATAAACAGCGGAGATACAATCCTATTGTTAAGCGATGGCTTGCCGGAATTGTTCAATAAAGAAAAAGAGATGTTCGATTACCCGCGAATAAAAGAAACCTTCCAGGAAGTCGGAGAAAAGAGTCCCAACAAGATCATTGAACATTTTATAAAAATCGGGGAAGAATGGAGTAATGGCGGGAAATTGGGTGATGATATGACTTTTGTGGTTTTAAAAGTGAAATAACCTTAAAATGACGCGTCATCTTTTGGCACGATCTTAATAATTTAGAATCTAATTGACTAAACCATTACGCGGTTTTGTCTTATTAAAAACTGCTGTTTGTAAAGCATATACATTTTTTTCAATTATTATGAAGGAGTATGTAATGTCATTTTCAGAACTCATAAAAAAGAGATACAGCGTCCGCGCTTACAAATCTCAACCTGTTGAGGATGAGAAACTCCGCCAGGTACTTGAAGCGGCAAACCTGGCGCCGACCGCGGCAAACAGGCAACCATTTCAAATTATTGTGGTCAAAACTAAAGGGCGTGAAGAAGAGCTGAAACAGATTTACCCACGGGATTGGTTTTCGCAAGCTCCCATGGTTATTTGTGTTTGCGCGCTGCCTGATCAGGCGTGGTCAAGGCGGGATGGTAAAAATTACGCCGACGTTGACGCAACAATCGCCATGGATCATTTGATTTTAGCAGCGGCTGAACTGGGGCTTGGTACATGCTGGATTGCCGCCTTTGATCCTGATGCAACAAGAAAGATTCTGCAATTGCCGGAAGATGTAGAACCGGTTGCTTTTACACCTTTGGGTTATCCAGATGATTCGTTGGGCAAGAAAAAGCGAAAAGATTTATCAGAATTGGTTCGCTATGAAAAATGGTGATTTAAGTAAATTATTTGCAGCATGAAGGTTAAGCTGATTTTTCAAAAATAATAAACTCTATACAATAATATTGAGAATTAGGCAAAGGTATAGGTAGAGATTGAAAATCTATTCGGTTCAATCGGGTCAGTGATTTAATAATTATGCGGGGTATGTTCGTCAGTTTTTATATGAAAAAGCCTGATGGACAGAGGATGCACGTGTGGGCTATGTTTTTACAGAGTAGCCCATTTTTATAGATTGATATTAGTTTGACAATAATTGTGTTGAGTTTTTCAAAACACTTAAAAGCGTTGAATTTAATAATAACCTAAAAAAAGCGATTAGCTATCAGCAATTAGCCTAAAGAATTCAAAGAGTTATAAGAAAGAATGAGCTCACCCAACAGGTGAAATTTGTAATGAGTCATAATGGTTTGTATTTTTTAAAGCTGGACGCTGATTGCTGAATACTGAACGCTCAATTTAGGAGTTACTTTTTTTCAAACTCAAATACTTGAAGTACTAATAAATTTTATGAAAAAAATAAGTTTTTATACATTAGGCTGTAAATTGAATCAATCCGAGACTGCTGTCATAGCTGAACAATTCAGCAAAAGCGGATATGAGATTGTCCCTTTTGGCGAAGAAGTCGATCTCTGTGTGATAAACACCTGCACCGTGACTGAAAAGACGGATTACCGTTGCAGGCAAATGATCAGGCGGGCAAAAAAAGTGTCCCCAGGTGCGACGATTAGTGTTGTTGGCTGTTACGCGCAGTTGAACCCGGAGAAAATTGAGAAGATCGATGGTGTTGATTTTGTACTTGGGAGTGACCGTAAGTTTGATCTGCTGGAAATGGTGAAAAATAAAACAAAAGAAAATTCGCCTGTTGTTTCTACATCAGATAACGATGAGTTTCATTACCCTTTACCGGGAAATTTTTGGAATCATACGCGAGCGTTTTTAAAAATTCAGGACGGCTGCGATAATTTTTGTTCCTATTGCCGGGTTCCTCTTGCCAGGGGCAAAAGCCGCAGCGATTCTGTTGACCATGTGATTAATTCTGCCAGGAAATTGGCAGACAGGGGACACAAAGAAATCGTTTTAACCGGTGTTCATATTGGGATGTATGGGAGGGATTTAAATCCGAAGTTGAACCTGGTCAATATTATCCAGGAAATAGAAAAAGTACCCGGCATTGAACGAATTCGCTTGAGTTCAATGGAACCGCTGGAAGTTACTGAAGAAATTCTTCACTGGATAGCGGATTCAGAAAAAGCGTGCCTTCATCTGCACATACCTTTACAAAATGGCGATGATGAAATTTTAAGAAAGATGAAACGGAATTACGATACGAAAAAATATGCCCGGGTTGTCCGGCAGGTAGCAAAGTATTTGCCCGGCTGTTGTATTGGCACGGATATCATTGTTGGGTTTCCCGGCGAAACCGAGGAACATTTTCAAAATACAAAACGTTTTGTTGAAGAGCAGCCGTTTTCTTACTTTCATGTATTCAGTTATTCCAAAAGAAGCGGCACAAAAGCGGTCAGCTATCCGGACCATGTTCACCCGGACACAATTAAAAAAAGGAGTGAAATTTTACGGGAAATTGGAGCGAAAAAAAAGCGGGATTACCTTAAATCTTTTGTGGGAAAAGAACTGCGCGTATTATGGGAGGAGAAAACCAAACAGGATTGGTTGCAGGGATGGAGTGATAATTACATTCGCGTTCGTGTCAGGTTTGATCCTGATTTGATAAATACACTGACCCTTGTAAGAATTACTAAAGCGTACGATGATTTTGTTGAAGGAGTAATTGTTTGATCAATTTGCCATAGCCATTTTGTTTTTGATCCCTGTATGGGAGTTAATGATTTGTGTTCATAAAAATCCGAAACTAATTTAGGCTAAACAAATATATTGACATTTATTTATATTATTTGTATAATTTATACTCATTGGAAATAGTGAATGAAGAAAGTTTATTTTGAAACTTATGGCTGCCAGATGAATAAATATGATTCAGAACTGGTGGCAGCGATTTTGAAACCGGAAGGGTTTGAACAGACAAATAAAGCTGAAGAATCCGATTTGATTTTGATAAATACCTGCAGCGTTAGAGAAAACGCTGAGACCAGGGTATTTGGCAGATTGGACACGCTGAGTTCTTTGAAAAAGAAAAATCCGGAATTGGTGATCGGTGTTTTGGGATGTATGGCTGTTCGGCTAAAAGAAGATATTACGGATAAAAAGAAATTTGTGAATTTTGTTATTGGTCCTGATAATTACCGCGCCATACCGGAATTGCTTTCAAAAATATCCAAAAGTGACAGAAAAAAACAATTGTCCCTGTCGGAATTCAACAGCTATGAAGTTTACGGTGAGTTGTTCCCGATCCACACGAAAGGAGTCAGCGCCTGGGTCGCGGTGATGCGGGGATGCAACAATTTTTGTTCGTATTGTATTGTTCCGTATGTACGCGGCAGGGAAAGAAGCCGTAGCAGCAAAGATATTCTCGCTGAAGTAAAAAAACTTGTTCAGCAGGATTATTTGGAAATTGTTCTGCTCGGACAAAATGTAAATTCTTATCGCGATGAAAATTGCAGCTTTGCCGACTTGATTAAAATGGTTGCGGATGTGCCGGGAGTTGAACGCGTGAGATTTGCCACGTCTCACCCAAAGGATTTGTCCCCGGATCTCATAAACTCGATTGCGGAACATCCGAAAATTTGCAATCATATTCATTTGCCGGTTCAATCGGGCTCGAATAATATTTTAAAAGCAATGAATCGGCGTTATACACGGGAACACTATTTAGAACTGATAAACTCAGCAAAAGCAAAATTGGTTAATCCCGGACTTTTTACGGATATTATCGTCGGATTCCCAGGTGAAACTGAAAAAGATTT
>NBLI01000144.1 GCA_002084535.1 Candidatus Zhuqueibacterota bacterium 4572_119 | reverse complement strand
TCTAAATTAATTTCCGTATCATATTCAAATGGCAGAGAAGGATCATACAAAACCCTGTAACCTGAATCAATCGATGAAAAAACAAGCAAATCTCTGTCAATCAGGTTATCATTTACTCTAAATTCAAACCTCGAAGTATCGACTAAAGAAACATCATCTTTCAGTTCAAAAACGATATCCGTATCAACCGGAACATTGCTTTCCTCTGTTGGCGTAATCAGGCTGACCAATGGAGAAGTGGTGTCAACCAATGTATAAAAAGTATAATTAGAATCAGCACACCGAATGCCATCTGATCTGTCACAAGCATGCAAATTGACTTCGATAGCTTCATTCCAATCAAAATCGTTTTCCGGGTAGTAAATACAGTTAAATCCTTTTGTCGAGTATGGCTCAATTACTTGAGGAACCTTTTGTCCGTCGCCAATATCAACAGTAATTGATTCCCTGTTAACACCTGCCGCGTCATCCATGACAATAAACTTAATTGAATCAGATAGTAATACCCCGGTTTGACCATCTTCCGGCGAAATGTCCAGGAACCAGGGTGGTTTCTCATCCAAACCGCGTTCTGTGGTAAAACATATGCAAAAGAATTCTTCACTCCAGTTTCCGTCTCTGTCTCCTGCTCTTGGACAAACTTTATAAACTTCACCATAATTCCAATTAGTTACTGGTGTAAAATATATTTTAAAATCATGGGGCGTACCAATAACTGAATCAATTTCAACAGGTTCATCATATATATTTAATGTGAAATTTGATAAATCAGTGATATCACATCCCCTGCCAATATCTGTTCCATGGATAATTATTCCTGCATCAACAGGCACATCCACCGCGCCGTCTACCGGGTAAAAAGCGGTCAGCACTGGTGGGATTGAATCTCTGATGGTGAAAAAGGTATATGTTGAATCGTCCCAATTTGGAGGACTGGCTAAATCATTTGCTTCAACAGTTACTACAACTGTATCAGTCCAATCAAATGTGAAATCAGGATCAAATTTAAACCGTAATGAATCCGGTTTGTATCGCTCAATCAATTCTGGAATTTGATCAAATACTTGCAAATTTCTCGATTGAACTGATATTCTGACGCTGTTCTCATCCACATCGGATTTATCATCATAAACTGTAAAATAAATCGATGAATCAAATTCGATATGAGTCTCATCTACTTCAGGATTAAAATTGGTAAAAAATGGTCCGGTCAAATCTTTTTCAACTTCAAACGAATAGTTCAGGGTAGTATCATTATTAGCTAAATCCGAAACTATACACTGGACTTCAATGATTTCCCCATATTCCCAACCAGTTTCACGAGCAAAATGAATTTCGAAATTCATCAAATCATGTATAATTATTTCTGGTTCAACCTCAATGCCGTTTATTAATAAAGCTATATTTGCTTCATCCACACCGACCCCAATTTCAGTGCCCCTGATAAAAATTGAAGAATCCACAGAAACGCCTGTCTGTTCCCCGACTGGATACACAGGCGTCAGTTCTGGCGGGATTGTGTCCGGAGCAGTATAAAAAGAGTAACTGAGCGTAGCATTATTATTTTCCAGATCAGCCGCTTTTAATGTGACACTGATTGTATCACCCCAGCCAAATTCTGTTTCCGGCTGATAAAAACACCGGACATTTTTTTCTCCAAGTTGATGAATCGAATCCGGTGCAACATCCGTGACTTCCCAGGAATTCGTTGTGATCGATATTTTTATTTCGCTGGTTTTTATTCCACTCAAATCATCAACGACCATAAACGAAATGCCACTATCTCTATCCACATCGATAGTATTTGAATCCGGTATCAGTTCCTCAAACCATGGGGGCTCAACATCTCCGGGTGAAAATTCAGATGTATAAAATTCGTAATGCAAAGTATCTTCATTTCCCGCCATGTCTCCAGCAATAAGTCGCACTTCGACCGTGTCATTATAATCATAGTCCTGTCCGGATTGGAATTTGAATCGAATTGAATCAGGGCTAAAGTCTGAAACGATGACCGGTATGGAATTTTCAATTGTTTCGTTTCTTGATGAAACCGATATCGTAACAGAATTTGGGTCAACGCCAGATAAATCATCTGCTATAGTAAAAAAGATGATGCTGTCAGTTGGAGCTGCCATATCGTAAGGTTGTGGAACGAGGTTTTGAAAATACGGATTTACGGAATCCCGAGCCATCGTGAAATAATAGGTTGAATCGCTTTGTTGAGGTGGTGAACACAAATCAGCAGCGCTCAAATTTACAGTTACCGTTTCATTCCAGTTAAAAGGATTTTCAGGATCATACTCACAATAATATCCTCCACCTGGTAATGGATCAATTCTTGTCGGAGGCTCGCCATTTATGCTAATTGAAGATTCATCTACTTCAACACAGTAGGCGATAACTTTGAATGAAATAATTGCATCAAGAGCCACTTCCTCCGCACCGGGCGCCGGGGATATATCAAAAAATCGCGGTGGCGGCGGAGCTAATTCCGTTCGGAACCAATAATCCAATGAATCTTTGTTTCCGCTCAGGTCTCGAACCAAACAAAACACATGAATGCTGTCTTCATATTGCCAATTCTGTTCAGGATCAAAACGCAAAAAAAAGTTGTGCGGGTCTCCTATTGGAACAACCGTACTCGCGGAGCCATTAATTCGGAACTCAATATCATTAAAATCGACACCGCTCCCCACATCCGTCCCATTAATAACTATCCCTGAATCAACTGGCACACCAACGCTTTCTGGCAAAGGGTAAACATAATTTAATACTGGTGCAACTGTATCGCCTAATATATAAAATTTGTATTCAATAGTACCAAAATTTTCAAAACGTGATAAATCTGTTGCTTCCAATTTTACATGGATCGTATCAGAGTAAGCGAACGAATCAGGTGGAATAAATTCGTAACGAACTGAATAAAAATTTTCATCACTGTATTTAAAATTTGGTTTTACTCTCTCTACATTTACAGTTCTGCTGCGGATGGAAATGAAAACTTTGCTCGTATCGACACCAGACATATCATGTTCCAAATCGATTGGATCGTCGTTCACTGTAAATCTTATGGGAACAAACCGTTCTACATCGATCTTATCCCGGTATGGACTAAAATCTTTAAAATATGGCCTAACATGGTCACATTTAATAAATTCAAGCGTATCCACTGCTGAAGTATTTAGAATATCTTGTTGATGTTGAACCTGTTGTTTTTCTTTCCGAAGGCGTTCAAAAGATGAAGATAATGCATCATTCGATGACATCACTGATGTAATCAACAATCCAACAAATAATATTATTTTTGCGAATTGTTTCATCACACACCTTTTTTAATTAATATATTAATTTAGTTTGACACTAATTTCTTTTTTGTTATTTTTCTTTGAGAATATCAATAAAAAGCAATTTCATAGTTATTTTAAACGAGAATATATTTTTAGATAATTTACTTAATCAGCAGCAAAGAAGATTTTTTGGCAGGATGCAATACAAAGCTGATTTAAAATATTAACATTGTATGAGATTGATTTTCCCCTTTAAAAACCATATAATAGCCTATCACTCAAAAAAACAGAATATTGAAAAAGATTTAATCATCATCCATGGTATTTTTTTTATATAAGGAAAACAAAATAGTGCATTTCAATTAAATTACTAAACTGCAACTTTATGTATTTTCGTAATATACTAAAATTATTAAGCGATATACAAAACATTTACAGAACGCTACAACAACACCTATTTTACCATGTTATTTCGTTTTAAGTTACATTAAATATTGCTGTAACCTCTTATTTTACAAACATGTTTCACTTATGTAACAAATATTTCGTTAATTAATTTTATAAAACATAATAATATTTACTTTAAAAATCAAGTATTTTATTTAATTTTTTCACGATTTTCATAATATTATTTTTATCCTCACGTATCCAACATTCATATCGTTTTAACAAACTGAAAGAGACATCATTTAATGCATTATTTTTTAAACAACAAGATTATTAATTTTTAAGAAATCATCTCAACTAAGAAAATAATTTATTTTTTTCTTGACATATTGGTTTTCAGTTTATATATTATTGCTAAATGTTGCAATTAATTAATCTTGTTGATATTTAACAGTGAAGTACGATTATCTGCGAGATTAGTTGCAGATAAATATTTACATATTGTCTAAACGGAAATTCCTGTTGTTGCTTTTGCACTACCTGGAGAAATTTGATCAGCAATTTTATTTATTTCACTGCTCAATTTAGTATATAACTATATTTAATTTTGCACTACATCAATTGAAGTCACAAAATCACATCACGCGTTTCACTTACATTCCTCTTCCATATTATTTTAACAAAAAAATCCACTAAAATTATAAAATCGTTTTGGGGAAAATTATGAAAGTTAGACTAACTTTAGTTTTCTTTTCTACCCTCTTAATCCTGTTTGGGGACTTATATGCTTATACCCCGGATACAAAAGACGATCTATTTGGTCTTGAATTGGTCGTTGAAGCACCATTCCCTGACGAAGTTGATGATGGTGTTACGATGGACACTGTTCGTACCGGTTATGACATAAGATTAAGTATTTACTTCGAAAACAAAACGCCATACGAACTCCAAAATCTTCACATCGATGCTTTTTTTCCTAACCAATTAGCGAAATACACAAGACTTATCTGGGCTGATAAAGATCCCTATCAGATAGACCCCGACAGTTCTATCGGCGCAAACTGGATTGTCGAATCATTAGAACCTTTTGCAAAAGACTCAATTAATTTCATTCTATTAGCAGACAGGGCTCCAGCTGACACTTTATATTTTACCTATATTGTGGACGCTTATATTCAAGGTGGAAATATATCAGAACGAGCCCACACAAATATATACGTGCCTGGCGGACACGGTGTGAATCCTTATCCGGATATTTGGATTTCCAAAACTGTTGATATAAATACAGATACGGTATTTATGCGTGATACCCTCTCTTATGAAATCCAGTTCGCTAATCAGGTAGAAAATAGCATGCCGGTACATAGAATAGTCATTAACGACACACTTCCCCCGGGCTTTACTTTTGAAAGCGGAGAAAACATTGCATTTTCAGATTTCTCTGTTGAGGAAACTGAAAATGGCAGGGAGCTATTGACCTGGAAAATAAATCAATTGCTGCAATTTGACGAAATTAAATCCATCAATTATAAAACAATTGCTAATTTTACGACTACCAGAGACTCCATTTCTCGAAACGGGGCTTATATTAACAGCAGGACATACGAATTAATACTTCATAATAATACAGCATTCGCGGAAGCATTGGTGAAGCCAAAATTTGATCTGGAGCTTCAACCACAATACCCAAATTATCTGGAACTCGACCGGACAGAAATCCACAGCTTTGCCGTTATATGTAAAAATAATTCTGAAATTGGCCTGGGATTATTTCAGGT
>NBLI01000143.1 GCA_002084535.1 Candidatus Zhuqueibacterota bacterium 4572_119 | reverse complement strand
AGTTAATCCATCAATAGCGATAATTTGACCAAGATCAGAATCGGCAATGACTTTGCGTATTGGCGGTGGAGGAGTCGCGTTCATATTAATTAATTTTTCTTCAGTTTCCAGCCATTTTTTCAATTTAAATTTCTTTGTTCGGGCATTGTAAAAAGCGAGGTTTTTACATTCCCTTCCGGCAAGAAAAACATTACCGGTGGTTTCATCAACAGCAATGGACTCAAACTGCTTTTCTGTTTGAATTGTTTCTGAAGTTTTTTTATCCGGATAGATTAGGTGAAAGCAATTTCGGCTAATCAGGTATATATTTCCATTTTTTTGATTGATCGTCATTGCTTCGGATTTCAAATGCTGGTATGCCCTTCCAGTTAAAGGAATATTTGTAACTTCGTGAGTTTGACCTTCAATAATTGAAACTGACGAACTTAGTGTGTTTGCCAGTATTATCCTGTTCCTTATAGAATCCATCTGCACCAGCAAAGGTCCGGCGCCATTAAAATTTACTCCCACAGATTCAAGAAAATTTATAGTATTAACTTTTACCTCAGCTTTTAAAGAAATTGTGAACAGAATTAAAACAAAAAATGTTATTTTCTTTACCATCTTTGATTTGCTCCTTTATTTCTTTATGCAACAATTATTGAAGCCGCCAAATCATTTTTTTCTTTTTCGCTTCAGTTTGGGGATTGACAATTGTTTCTTTTTTTCTTCTGAGAAGGGTTCGTTTTCAAACTTAAAAAATAAAGCAATCTCAATTTTTTCATCTGTTAGAGTCGGGATAATTTGACCGTCCATTTTTTCGGTTAATTCTTTTACAATTGATAATCCCAAACCGGAACCGCTTACTCTATCAGTTGTCCCGGGATCTCGGTAAAAAGGATCAAACAGCATTTCAGGATCAATGTTCAGTTGGATAGCTATGATCACCATATTTTAATGCATTATTCCAAAGGTTATCAAGGATTTGAGAAAATCTTTCCGCATCTGTATTTAGTTTTATTTTTTTCTGCACCTTATTTTCATAAATTGCTGTTACTTTCTGAGCGGACGCTTTATGAACAAAGTGGCTGTGTTCTTCTAAAATGAAATCCAGTAAATCGATTTGTTTAAATTCAAATTGATAAGCCGGTTCACGAATCTGTGCTAATTGAAGCATATCATTAGTAATTTTTATAACCCGGCTCAAATCCTTTTTAACAACCGGTAAAAGGTTCTTTCGCTGGTCTTCTGATAATACATCCATAAATTCAAGGACTTATTAATCTCACTGGACATATGATTAAAATTTTTCGCCAGGAAAGCGATTTCATCACTGCCCTTGTCCTCCAGCTTAATATCAAATTCTCCATTCGTTATTTTACTGACTCCTTTTTTTAGACGATCCAGCCTTTTATTCAAATAATAAACAAGCCGCCAACCCACCAAAGCTGAAACAAGGATAACAAAAACACCAGAAAGTAAAAAATTGAGAAATACCTGATTGAATATGGGAGAATCTACAAATCTCAAATGGATTTTGATAGCATGGAATTCCGAGTCCTTATTTGGATTATAATAAATTTTCACAAAACTGGCAAACCTGATTTGTTCATATAGCTTTTTTGAATTACTTTTTTCTACAACATCTTTATTCATATATGATTCAGAGCCAGCAATCCAATTCCCTGCCCTATCAAAAACATCAATATTAAATTCAAAAAACAATGAATCAATTTTTGCTTTTACCTGGTCTGGTGTAAATTCGTTGGAAAATCTTTCATCAAGTTCTTTGAATATCTTTATTATTCGCGGTTTTTCTACCCTGCTGAACGATTCAAGTAATTCATTTTTAAACAACACAGTATTCACATAGGCAAGTATCATGAAAAGGGTCAGCGACATTATAGAAAGAATAAAAATGATCCGTGTGTAGAATGATTTAAAAAACATGGTTTATTTTCCCAATTTATACCCTATTCCAAATACCGTAATTATGTACTCCGGAGATTTCACATCCAATTCAAGTTTGCTACGCAGCCGTGCGATGTGTGAATCAAGCGTCCGACCATAACCTTCATATTCATACCCCATAACCAACTCAATTAGCTTATTACGGCTAAAGACAACTCCGGGCTTTTTGATCATTATTTCTAAAATTGTAAATTCGGTCGGTGTGAGTTCAATCTCATCTCCATCAATTTCAACCCGCCGTGTTTCTAAATTCAGCGAAAGACCCTTATAAGTAATGGTAGTTTTTTCCTTTCCATCCACGCCATGGCTACTTCTTCGAATCAAAGCCTTGATCCGGGCAATCAATTCCATCATATCAAATGGTTTAGTAAGATAATCATCTGCGCCGGCTTCGAAACCCATTAATTTATCAACCATTTCCGAACGGGCTGTTAACATTAATATGGGGGCGTTTGTCTTTTGACGAAGTTTTGGGATTAAATTGGGTCCTTCTTCATCTGGCAGCATCCAGTCTAAAATAATAGCATCAACAGCTTCAATATTTTTTATACTTAAAGCTGTCTGCGCATCTAATGCAGTTTGAACTTCAAACCCGAACATCTTTAATTGAACCTTAATCATCTGGGAGATGCCAGCTTCGTCTTCTATTAATAAAATTTGTTTCATGGTTTTTTCCTTTTAATTAAATCACTGTATTTAATTTAGGAAAATATTTCATAAATTCAAGCAAAAATAATGGAATAACAACTTTTAAAGAAGAGCGCAACAATTTCGCAACAACTTTTTTTCAATTTTGTTAGATTTGATTCATTTAGTCTGTGACAGCAATATTATTTTTAAAATGGTTGTGATCTCAATCAACATTTCGCTTAATCGATTACTAAATAGATCATAATATTTCAAATTTATGAAGCGCCTCAATTATTTGGTATGTTTTTTGTGATTTATTTTCAACGTTTTTTCAACATCTTTGTAACACTTTTTTGTTTTCAAAGCCGTATATTCAGACCAACAATTTTGTACAATATTTTTTTTAACAACTAACTAAACTTAAGGAGCGAATCATGCTTTATTTTAAAAACAAAGAAAAACCACTGCGAATAATTCCGCATTTGTTAATTAGCCTGTTATATTTATTGACAACTCATTCATTGGCAACAGCAATCGAGAAACCCTTTTTTAACTATGAACAGGGAAAATATCATACTCCAATTTCAGTAACAATTGAATGTGTAACATCGGATGTAAACATCTATTACACAACAAATGGATCAACACCGGATGAAAATTCATATCTATATCAAGGATGTCCCATTTTAGTCAGTAATCATGCAAGCGGTGATAGTGTCACTTTCACCGGTGATAATGATCCTGATCCAACTGATGAAAATGTACCTTTGGTCTATCGTTCAAAAATAATCAAAGCCATTGCAATCAATGAGAGTATGGAAAAAAGTGAAATCGCAACTGTCGAATATGTCATCGATTTAGTTGAAACAACCTTTAATATTCCTTTTGATGATCCGCCCGCCACGGGAGGTGATAAACACAAGTTGGATATTTATCATCCAGTCGGAAAATCAAACAATCCTGTTTTAGTTTTTTATTATGGCGGAGCCTGGAAACAAGGTGACAAAAATATGTACATGGAATTAGGAAATACGCTTGCCGGATATTACAGCATCACCACAGTAATTGCTAATTATGAACTTTCCACTGATCCATGGAATGCGGTTCACCCTGACCACATCGAAGATGTTGCCAAAGCTTTTAAATGGGTTTATGAAAATATTCAAGAGTATGGTGGAGATCAGGAAAATATTTTTCTTTTTGGTCAGTCTGCCGGAGCACATCTCGTTTCTTTATTAGCAACTGATACAAACTATTTAAATGCACACGGGCTTTCAACTGATGTTATTAAAGGCGTCATTTCAATGAGCGGCGCCTACGATCTTTATGATTTGGTCGAATGGCCAAACAATCCGCTTGGATTAGATGCCGCAGAAGTGCTGCAATATAAAACATTATGTTTAAATGCTTTCGGGAGCTGGGAAGAAGCACAGCTTGATAATGCATCACCTGCTAAATTCATAAAAATGAATCAGCCGCCATTTCTGATAATTGGTATTAATGTAACTGATACTTTTAAAGACATGCCGGGATTTGCCCTGCAATCCCAAAATTTTTATAGCCATGTTTTAGCATTAAATGGTCCAGCAGTTGAACTGAAATTATTAAATGAATCCGATATTCCTCAACAAATCCTGGATATGGACTTCCCCGCAGATTATGATGCGCACTATGAAGAGATTTACTGCATTAATACTGTCAATTGGAACAGTGTTTCCTCACAGATGGTGGCGGATTATATTCAGAATATTCCGACAGCTCCAGAATTAGAATATCCAGTGGAAAACGATTTAAATATTTCCCTGACCCCAACTTTGAGTTGGTTTAAATGTTCAGAAGCGCTTTACTATCATTTAATGGTTTCTACTGATTTAAACTTTGGGGCAGAATCAATTATCTTTGACTGCCAAATTGCTGACACAACCTGGTCATTATCTGAATTGGCGCCTAACTCTACGTATTATTGGAGAGTAAAATCAATAAATGCGTTAGGTGAAAGTGAATGGAGTGTTGTCAGAGAATTTCAAACAACAGGCAGCTCAGGAATAAATCCCGAACCTGTTTTTCACCCGGAAGAAATCACACTAAACCTGTACCCAAATCCATTTAACGGGATTGTTAAAATTCAGCTAAATGGATTATCAACAGCAGGAAAGTGCCAAATTGAAATTTATGATATTTTAGGGAAAAAAGTTTACCAGGAAAAAGTTGATTTGATGTCAGGAAAGAATATTTATACCTGGCAGCCCAAAAATAGCCCCAGCGGTATGTACCTGGTGAATGTTAGCTATGAAAAGAAGAGATTTATGAATAAAGTTATGTATGTGAAATAGTATCAAATTTGAATTAATAAACAATCAAACAACTAACAATCAACACAGGAGGTTTCATCATGAAAACAAGAATTAATTCATTAAAACTCTTTGCAGTCAGCTCTCTGATTTTACTTTTTGCATGTGAGAAAAATCCATCGGATCCTGCAGAAGTAACCGAACTTACTGAAATAGAGCAAATGGAAATCATCTCCGTAGAAGTCGCTGAAAATGATGGAGGCATTATGGCAGACATTCAAATGGCATCAACAACAGCTTCAAACCAACCGGGCAGTCTGCCCAAAACTGTGGGTTACGATACCACCATTACAAATTCATGGGTCACGTTTTCTTTAAGTCTCTCATTCTATGATTCTAATGGGAATGAGCAGCCCAGGTATTACGAAAACCAAACCGATAAGATTGTTTACAACGGCACAGTGACGGGGCAATACGACCCGGTAAGCGGACTTCAGGAAATTAATTTGAACAGAAGTACAAATTTGGAATTATCAGGGATAACTACCGGAAAAATAACCCTCAATGGAACTTCGGTTAACAGTTCATCATATAGTTTTTCAGGAGTTAGAATAAATTTGGAAGCAGAAGCTCAAAGTACCTTTACAATTGAAAACCTTGTTGTAGACCGAAATAGTCCAACATACTTACCAGAGAGCGGACGTTTGCAAGCTGTGGTAAAAGGAACTTATAACAAAGAAAGTCTGCGCCAGGAAAAAGATGTGGAATATAACATAAACTTTGTCATTGAATTTAACGGTGGAGATGAAGTGAGTGTAACGTTGGCGAGCGGAACAACTTTTACACTCAATATTGTTACCGGCGAGGTGACTGAATAAGACAGCTAAATTCTATTGAAATTCTCACATGCATAAATTAATTGGTTATTACTTCCTTTAAAATAAACCGCCCAGTGGCATTTGCTACCGGGCTATTTTTTACATTAAAAACTATGTGCTTTTTTTAAACTTCAGCAAGAGTAGTGTCTTGGTTTTCTTGAAAAAAATCACTCAACTCTCTATAAAATTGACAGTTCGCATTTGACAATTAAAATTGCCACCTAATCAAAAATTCGATATATTTGTTTAAATTAATGTCATTAAGCCTTTTCCATCTGACTCATACTGCTATTTATCAACCCCACCCTTAAAAAACTTCGGCAGCAGCCAAACCAATCCAGCCGTACTAATCAAAAATGGAATCAAACAAAAAATTCCATTGGCTATCTTTCCATACAGAAAACTGCCAGTCCCGAACAAAGCGGAATAAACAAGCATGATACCAAACATCCAGCCAAGAAACGCGTGGGCTATGCTGTCAGATGACGGTTCAAGCCCGGTTTCTTTTCTAATAAAATCCCAGCCCTTTCCAAATGGTCGAACCAATTTATAAAATTTGACCAACACCTTTTTGTCAGTGGGTTCAGTAGCATAAGTAACGATCAACCAAACAATTGTCGTTAAACTGACACTGCTGATCAAAGAAAGATGTGTCGGAAAATCCACACCTGCTTTTCTCATGATAAAAAATCCAAAAGCGATAAAAAACAACATAGTCAGTGCCGCAAGTACCATCAGTAAAGCGGTTACGATTCTGGCAACCAATACATAATGTTTTTCACTCGCGACAGGTTTTATGAAACGCTTGTACAAATCATGAACTAAATAAGAAGCGCCCCAATTTAGGTGTGTATCCATCGTAGAAATATAAGCAGCCATTAAAGAAGCAACCATTACTCCCAAAAGACCTGATGGCAAAAATTTCAGCATCGCCGGATAAGCAATATCATTTCCAATCAAATCCTGGCTCACATGCGGGAATGCTGATTGAATATCCGCCAGGCTGGGATAAACTAAAATTGAAGCTAATGCCACCAAAATCCAGGGCCAGGGTCGCAGTCCGTAATGAGCAACATTAAACCACAAAGTTGCTGCCATGGAATGTTTCTCATCTTTTGCCGCTAACATGCGCTGGGCGATGTAGCTTCCACCGCCCGGTTCCGCGCCCGGGTACCATACTGACCACCATTGAATTGTTAAGGGAATAATTAGAATCGACAAAGTTAACTCCCAGTTTCCAAAATCAGGCAGCAGGTTCAATGTGCCAGGATCAAGTTTGGAAACCAATCCGCTCAATCCACCAACAGCCTCATGATTCAATCCATAATAAGCAGCAGCGACCGCGCCAACCATTGCCATGATGAACTGCACCAAATCAGTCACGACTACTCCCCAGAGACCGGACATCACAGAAAAACTTACCACAATGACCGAGCAGAATAAAACAGTTTCTATCCGTGACCAGCCGAACAGGATATTTGCAATTTTAGCGGCAGCAAGGGTCACCGAAGCCATGATCACAATATTAAAAAAGAATCCCAGATAAATCGCGCGAAATCCCCGCACAACTGCTGCTGATTTTCCGGAATAACGAATTTCGTAAAACTCCAGGTCTGTGAGCACTTTTGATCGACGCCAGAGACGAGCATAAAAAAACACTGTCATCATGCCGGTCACCAGGAACGCCCACCAAACCCAATTGCCAGCCACACCATTATCACGCACCAAATTAGTCACCAAATTTGGTGTGTCCGTACTGAACGTCGTGGCAACCATTGAAGTGCCAAGCAGCCACCATGGTAGTGACCTACCTGACACGAAAAATTCCGCCATCCCTTTACTTGCGCGGCGAACATACAACGCGGCTAATCCAAAAGAAAAAACAAGATAGCCAATAATTATTGACCAATCCAGTGAAGATAGTTTCATATTTACAACCTCATAAATCGTAGAGCAACTGCCCCGGCTGCATTTTTTATTATTTTTTTAATAAAGAGCCGTCATTCTCACAAGCCAAGTGCCTACGTTACTTACAACGAAGTACTTTCTACTCCCGGAGATGGGATGCCTGCAAAGTTCGAAGATAAAACTCCGCACAATTACAGGCGCAATGCCTTTAGAACTCGCAGACGAGGCGCCTACTCTATACTTTTATTTAAAATATTATTTATTAATCCCCAATTGATCCAGCAT
Organism: Candidatus Zhuqueibacterota bacterium 4572_119; assembly: GCA_002084535.1. Lineage (GTDB taxonomy): Bacteria > Zhuqueibacterota > Zhuqueibacteria > Thermofontimicrobiales > Thermofontimicrobiaceae > NBLI01. The sequence goes on along the minus strand of NBLI01000143.1, from coordinate 4,518 downwards.
AAACGCGTACTCCAATGCTGTTTCACGGTACCTCTCAAACCGACCTGATTTACCGCCATGTCCGGCTTTCATATTTGTGTGTAAAATAAGTAGATTATCGTCGGTTTTTTTATCTCTCAATTTAGCAACCCATTTCGCTGGTTCCCAATATTGAACCTGCGAGTCGTGCAATCCTGTTGTTACCAGAAGTGCGGGATAATCCTTTTCTTCCACGTTGTCATAAGGTGAATAGGAGAGCATATAATCATAATATTCTTTATCGTTGGGATTTCCCCATTCATCATATTCGCTGGTTGTCAGCGGAACGCTGTCGTCCAGCATAGTGGTAACAACATCCACCCATGGAACACCGGCAACAATGCCTTTGAACAAATCAGGACGCATATTCATAACAGCACCTACCAGCAGACCACCGGCGCTTCCGCCCATGGCAAAAAGTTTATCAGAATTTGTTAAATCCTGCTCGATTAAAAACTCCGCGCAATCAATAAAATCCGTAAAAGTATTTTTCTTTTTCAAAAGCTTACCATCTTCATACCACCATCTGCCCATTTCCTGACCACCGCGAATGTGCGCTATCGCGTAAGCAAATCCACGGTCGAGCAGACTCAAACGCACAGAACTAAAAGTCGCTTCCATGCTGTAGCCATAAGAGCCGTAACCATACAATAACAACGGATGTTTTCCATTGCGGGTAAAACCTTTCCGGTAAACAATAGAAATTGGCACCTCCACCCCATCCCTTGCTTTGGCGTACAACCTCTCGGATTGATAATTATTTACATCAAAATCACCAAGCACTTCCTGCTGTTTTAACAACGTTTTTTCTTTGCTTGTCATATTATAATCATAAGTAGAATTTGGCGTTGTCATCGAAGTATAGCCGTAACGAAGTACATCTGTATCAAATTCGCGGTTGGTGGAAACATAAGCCATATACGCGGCTTCTCCAAAGTCAAGATAATGTTCTTCCTTTGTACCCTGATTGATCACGCGAATCTGATTCAATCCTTTTGCCCGTTCACTGACTACAAGATAATCTTTAAAAATTTCAATATCCTGTAATAAGACATCATCACGGTGCGGTATTACTTCCTGCCAATTCTCTTTATTTGTCTGAAATTCATTGGTTTCCATCAGCCGGAAATTCTTCGCGTTCCAGTTGGTAACAATGTAAAATTTATCCTCATAATGCGAAATCGAATACTCATGGTCTTTTTCGCGAGGTTGAAATATTTTGAATTTCCCATTTGGATTGTTGGCGTCGAGAATTCTCATTTCAGTTGACAGTGTGCTGTATGAACCAAGCACAAGATACTTGGCGGATTTAACCCGGCAGAATTCATGCCCTTCAGCAATGTCATTCACATTCAGCATAATTTCCTCATTTGCCTCCAGGTCGCCTTTTTTCCGGCAGTAAATTGGATATTCCTTTCCCTCCTCATAACGGGAATAGTAATAGTACCCGTTATGTTTATAGGGAACAGAAATGTCTGTTTGTTTTATCCTGCTAACGATTTCATCAAATAGCAAATCCTGAAATTTTTCAGTATGTCCCATCACTTTTTTGAGATAATCATTTTCATCCTCAAGGTATTTAATGACTTTCGGATTCTCTCGTTGGTTGAGCCAAAAATAATTGTCAATTCTTGTATCATTGTGAATGGTTAATTCTTTTGCGATTTTTTCCGCTTTCGGCGGCATGACACCCTCCCACGGTTTTTTCTGTTTTTCACAGCCGGCAATAGTTAAAAAAATGAAAATAACAAAAAGAAGCAAATTCCCCAAACCCTGAACTTGATTTTTCCTTTTCATTTTCTCCTCCAAAAATTCTGTAAATTAATATGATTTGTTCAACAAAATAAATGTTACAATGTTGAGTTTTACATTATAAAGAAACCAATTTATTAAAGCAAGGAAAAATGTAGAGAGGAGCAAAAATAATTTAATAAAAGTAAACAAGATATTTGTGCAATTTTTAGCAATACCTCAGATACAGATGGCTGAGAGAGATGTCGTACACTTCAACTAACTAATAAATTGTGCCAGCAACAATTATATTTATTGATTTCATAGATGAGTCAACTCGAAAAAGGTAAAAATTAGGTATTTTCCAATCAATACAAAAACTGTTTATATTGAAGTTATAGCACCATAATTTATGAAAAATCTTAAAATACCTGGTTTTTAGAATGGACTCATTGATAGTATCAACAATTACAATTTCAAGTGCGCGACATCTTGAATACTTGGCGTTACAATTTTGATTACCAGACCCAGTTATACCAGGATAGCATACGATTACTAATAAATTGCTTGAAAAATACGAAATCGAATGTTATATTTAGACCTAAATAAAGGTTTAAATATGGAGCAAAAACATGAATAATTTTAATGTGTCAAATGACATTATTCCAATCGGCGAATTTAAAACAAGTCTGTCAAAATGGTTCAAAAATATTCAGAATACTGGTCATCATTTAGTAATTACCCAGAATGGGAGACCTGCAGGAGTACTAATTTCACCTTCTGAATATGACGAACTCGTACATAAAAAATTGTTTCTTAATTCAGTGAACAGGGGATTATCTGATGTTGAATCAGGGAAAGTTTACAGTACAAAAGAGTTGAAAGAAGAATTAAAAGAGAGAAGAGCCGTAAGGAATCCTAAATGACAGTACTTTGGACGAGAGAGGCGCTGGAAAAATTAAGTGAAATTGAAGAATTTATAGGAACTGATAGTCCCAGGAGAGCTGAGACATTCATTAATTTTTTAATTGAACATGGTGAATCAATTTCACAGAATCCCAAAATTGGAAGGATCGTTCAAGAGAATTCAAATCCAAATATTAGAGAAATTATTGTAAAAAAGTATCGGATTGAGTACCGGATTAAAAAAGATAAAATCGAAATTTTAACAGTTTTTGAAGGTCACAGGCGTTTGAGAATTGACGAACTAAAAATTGAAGAATAGAATAGCTTCTATTCGTAAAAAGAATTCCAGGCATTGAATATGATTGTATTAACCGCAAATATAAAAGAATATGAACGCGTTGAAGGATTACGTGTAGAAAATTGGGTATAGAAAGTTTCCTCGCACTAATTCAATTTTTAGTTAAATGTGAATGTCCTGCAAATTCTTTATCTTTCCCAAATGTTAATGAATGTCAAAACTGTGATACAAAATTAATTCTGATTTACGATTGGAAAATTCTAAATTGTCTTGACCGTAGCATTGGTTGTTCAACACCTGAAGACATAATCTATATATTAAACTTTGGAATTAAACTCATTTTTCAAAATCCCATAAATCGGCGTATCAACATATTCCCCCCATTTTTTCTCATTCTGCCGGAGGACGCCCTCTTTTTTCATACCCGCTTTTTCCATCACTTTTCCTGAAGCCGGGTTATTGGCAAAGTGGTGCGCGGAAACGCGGTTCAGCTTCAGCTCTTCAAAACAGTATTTCAAAACAGCTTTCACCGCTTCGGTGCAGTAACCACAATTCCAATATTGTTTGCCAATCCAATAACCGATGCTGGCTTTTTCAAGATCTTCATTGATGTGGGAAATACCAATAGCACCGATGAGTTCATTTGATTCCCGAAGTGTAATTGCCAGTGTGATTTCAATCCCTTTATTGTTTGAGAAACCTGGTTTGTTTGAGAAACCTGGTTTGTTTGAGAAACCTGGTTTGTTTGAGAAACCTGGTTTGTTTGAGAAACCTGGTTTGTTTGAGATTTGTTTGAGAATTTGTTATTTACGCGTCTTTTTTTTCAATTATAACATCCCCCCTACCCCCCTTCAAAGTGGGGAAATTCTGGAGAATCCCCCTTTGATGTGAGGGAATTCTAAAAAGTCCCCCTTTGAAGGGGGACTTAGGGGGATGTTAAATGATTTGAATAACGCAATACTATTTATCCACCGGAAACGCTTCATGTTTCGGCATTGGTCGTGGATCTTGCTCGATCTTTTTCTTCAATTCATTAATAGCTGTTTCTAATTGGGCGTCATAACCTTTAGACATTTCCACCGGATCAAGATCCACAATAATGTCCGGTGTAACTCCGGTATTTTCCACGATCCATTTTCCATTTGTATCGTATATTCGATAATCCGGCGCTGACAATCCACCGCCATCGATCAGATTATAAAACATGGACACACCAACCAATCCACCCCAGGTTCTCGTACCGATTACCGGTCCCATTTTTTTCATTTGAAATTCCATGGGCAGCATGTCTCCGCCAGAGCCAGCCTGTTTGTTTGTAATACAAACGGTATGCGCGCGGGTAATCACTGCCGGTGTTGTCTGGTCAAATGAATGACGCCGTGTCCAGAAAGACAGCACTTTTTTATCCAGCCGCTGCAGGAAAATATCAGGATCCAAACCGCCGCCGTTGAAACGACCATCTACGATAATTCCCTTTTTATTTCTTTGCGTATAGAAATATTTGGGAAATTCTCTGGCTGATCCAAGGTAAGTGTCCGGTAAATGCAGATAACCAATTTGCCCCT
>NBLI01000142.1 GCA_002084535.1 Candidatus Zhuqueibacterota bacterium 4572_119 | reverse complement strand
TTCACTTGCGCTTTAGCGCATTAGGAATAATCCAGGTTAGTATTAAAATTGAAATATTAATCTTTAAATGCGAATCATAAGATTACATTTTGATTGACGAATTTATTTATTAGACAAAACAAAGTTTGATTTTATTCCCGGTTTAAGAGAAGTTAGACAATTGAATTTAATAATGTATTCCCGGTGGAATTAATTCATTCCCATTAATTTAAAATGGTCAATTTGAATCTGAAGTTAAAGACGTGGTTATTGAAAGGGATTATAAGTAGAATTGAAATTTTATTCTATGAAATTATCATTTACAAAATTATAAAGAGTTCTGCAAAATAGAAATAGTGCCTTTTCGTCCTTTCCCTGCAAATCGGGAAACCAAAATAAGGAATAAATTCTCCGAAATGCCTATTTTGCAGAACTCTAAAAATTACAACTTATGGAGTATTAACAACAATTTTCCCACTCGAAGCCACCGAAGCCTTTACCGGATCATACATGGCTTCCCCGCGAATTGATGGTAAAATAAAATCACCGGCAGTAACTGCCCGCAAACCGTAATAAAAAATTTCTTCTCTGCCTCGTCGGAAATTACCGAATAGAATTAACCGGTCATCCCGAATGTCCATGTACATTGGATGATAGGTATCACCTTTTATCCAATTAATTCCTTTGCGAGATTGAAGCCGTGGATTTTCTATTTCAAATCCTGCCGGGAGCATATCAATAATCGCCACATTATCCAAGTTCTCAGTTAATGGCTTAATAGTAATTTTGGCGATAACGAGATCACCCTGTTTAAAACTGGAGTAGTCAACCGGTATTCCTTCTTCATTCAAATAAAATCGCCGTACAATTAAATCATTATCAAACTCATTTATGTTCATTTTTGAAGGGATACCCTCTGCGCGCCAGGAATAATAACATGTTCCTTCACCTTCAATTGTGATGGTCGTTTTCTTCCCAGCCCATTCTTTATTTGAAAAATTATAATTATCCACATCAAATTTTTGGTAAACGTCTCCTTCAACAGTCAGGGATCCGGTGTAATTAGCCCGGGATTGTTTCTTCATAATTTTACCTAACGCTAAAAACGCAAAAGCATTTTCCTGGGTTGTGTGCCACCTTCCCTTATTTGACGCAGCATCTGAAAGTATTTCTACTAATGCTGGTACTGAAGGATTGGATTCATCAACTTCAGCGAGAATATCCAGCATAATCGCTTTTGCCCGGATTGACGAATTAAAATTCCTTCCTGTTTCCCGTTTTTGAAGTAGGTCTAATGGAGTAACAGTTTTGGGGAGCAGTTGCCGTGCAGTTTGCAGGTTTCCACTCAGTGCGAAAGCGCCTGCTAATTGATACTGGGAAAAATCATTTAATTTATCAAGCGCATTATTTTTTAAATATAGAATAGTACTTTTTTCAGGTTTGTCGGCTAATGAAAGCACATAACAAGCGTAAACTGCTGTTTGAAAGCTATAGGAATTATCATCTCGGTAATTTCGCGTCATTGAGCGGAGTGCACGAATCATTTTTTTATAGACTCTGTCAGATACTTGATAGCCGGATTTTCTTGCTTCTATTAGAAAATGAGCAGCGTAAATAGAACTCCAGTCATTAATATAATTACCATCAGGCCAGTAAGAAAAAACGCCGGAAGATAATTGAAGATTTTCTAATTTTGTAATACCCTCTTCAATAAAATAATCAGCGCTGTTGGTTTCAAATAATTCTGGTTCAACATTTCTCGCTAAATCCTTAAAATAGAGCAAAGGGAACAGCTTTGATGTGGTTTGTTCAATACACCCGTGAGGGTATGTTAACAGGTATTGAAGACTTCGACTAAACTGAACTTCGGGGAATGAAGAAATAGCCAAAGAAAAATCCACCGTTCCATCTATCCAGTCCTCTGGAAAATTAAATTTTGCCGGGGAGGCTTCCGTTACTGCACCACTTCCACTCAACGTTGTGAACGGGACAGGTGGACGCAATGGAACTTCAACTTTATATTCTGCTTTTTCTCCACCACCTTTGGCAGTTATACTAAATTCAAGCTTACCGATTGTCTTTTTTGCTTTTAAATTAAAGAAAACAACCTGTTCTTTGCCATGATCAATCTGCGCCGATTTGGCATCTCTACCAATAATTTTAATTGGTCCTTTTGCTTTAAGCTCAACCTTGAAAGTTTCTTTAGAACCTGTTCCATTATAAATACTGATTGGAACAACAAACTGGTCCCCGCTGGCTACAAAACGGGGGAATGTTGGCGTTAATACGATCGGCTCCCGAATAAAAACTTTTCTCTCCATATTGCCAAATTTATTTTCAACGAAAGCGACTGCCATTAACCGCAGTGATCCATTGAATTGTGGAATTTTGAATTTTACTTTGCCTCTGCCATTTTTATTTGTCCGAATTAATCCTGACCAAAAAGCGACTGGTTTGACACGATTAACACTTACTGGCGTTAAATGTTTTTTCCGGCGCGCTTCAATATCACCAGCAGAGGACGATAATGTTGATTCGATTTCGGGCAGAATCAAGCTGTAAATATCATAAGAATTGACAGACAATCTCTTCTTGCCAAAGAAAAAAGCAAAAGCATCCGGCGATTGAAAATCAGTTAATTGGCAGATGCCCTCATCAACTGCTGCAATGGTTACGTAGGGTCGTTTGCCTTTCTGATCCTTAACCTGAAAATTTATTGTTAACTCTTTATTGGGGCGAATTTCATCCGGTGCGTCAAGCGTTACTGTCAACTGATTGGCTTCACTATTGATAGTTAGCGGAGCGACACCAAATGCCCTGACAGGCGTGTCCCGATCTAAGGATTCAGTAGTCCGAATTAAATGACCCGAAATATAAACATTGGGCTTGTATTCGGTTTTAACAGGGATCTCCAGCGTTGCTGTGTTCTCTGTCAGGGTGTAAACTTTTTGATCAAATATTTTATCACGTTCAACAGTTAATAATAATTTTCCCGGGAAAGGCGCTCTAACATTTATTTTTGCTGTTTCTCCGGGCAGGTAAGAGTCTTTATCAAGATCAAACTCAATGCGGTCAGCATTGTCCATTGCCCAGGGAGAATAGCCCCACCCGCTGGCATAAAAAGATATTGAAGATGAAAATCCCGAAATTGGATCACGAACAACAACAAGATATTGTCCATATTCTTCAGGCTTAACATTAAAGGAATTTATTCCGGAACCTGATTGAACTGTAATTTTTTTAACAAGGTCTTCAACTTTTTCGGAAACATATTGGTATCTCCCATGCCGGGTTACTTTTTTGAGAATTGAATGCCAATAGACCCGATAAAAAGACATTTCTAAATTTCGATTGGGAAGCTGCTCTTCGTCTGCATCCAACACCACAAATTCAATCTCAGTGTCTTTACCCGGAGAGGCATATCCATCTTCGGTTTTTCTCAATCCAATATAAGTATCATAAGGATGAATAACAATTCCCCGATACGCTGAAACGCCTCTGCCGCCCGGTTCAAGCACAGTTGTTGAAATAATACCACGCAACGAAGAGGGTGATTCGAGTTTTTGGGGTATATCAAAAGTGTATTGATATTTTCCATTATCGTTAAGCGTTTGGTCGCCAAGATTATATTGTTGTGTTGAAAAAGATTTTTTGTCGTCTCGAAAAGTGAATGATTTGTATTTAGTTGGAGAAAATTGGAATTCTTCTACTTCGATGTTTGCTTGTACCTTTCTCCCTGAAGCAGGAGGCCCGAACAATGTTACTGCTTCCACATCAATTTTTATTTTGTCACCTGCCTGGTAGGAATCCGTTTCCGTGTACAATTTCACTTTCATCCGATCCGGCACAAATTCTTCAACATTGAATTCAGTTCTGCCGATTTCTTCTTTTTCACCGATTTTGAGCAAAGCTGAATACGCGCCAGTTTTTGTATAATTCGGAATCGGCACAGCAAATTCGGCAGCTCCCTGGTCATTTAATTTGGCGCGTTGTTCATTCAATATTTTACCATCCGGACCAATAATCTGTAAAATAACCGGGAATGAAGCCGGCACAGAGATATTTTCACTTCGAACAATTCCTGCCAAATGAGCAGTCTCACCCGGACGATAAATTCCGCGTTCTGAATAGAGAAAAGCTTCATAACCGTGTTGCAAATATGCTCCCCCATCAACATCAAAATCGGAAGTGGAAAGCTGGCGTTTTGTTAGTTCAAGAAAACACAAATCATCTTTTTTTGAAGCAGTTATAATGTATGGTGTAAATTCTTCATCAAATTGTGTATAGGATTGGATAAAAGCAATGCCTTCGCTGTTTGTTTTTACAGTCTTTAAAAGTTGATTATTTCGGCTGAAAAGTTTTATTTCGGCATTTGGAATCGGATTTAAAGAAGTCAATGAATTTAGCCATACCCAAAGATCATCGCCAGCTTTTTTGGCAATAATACCGAGATCAGTAGCCATTACCCATTTTGATGATTCGATCCAGCGTTCATTAGAATTACGGGCAGTTACATTAAAAATACCTTTTTTGTTTTCTTTTAAAAATTTTTCAATATTGAATGGTGTTACGATTTCTTCATTGGGGATAGATTGAATGGTTAATTCAGATTCGTGAACTCTTTTTCCCAATGCCTGGAGATTATACCAGGAATACCGCTGGTTGTTAGTTACGTTATTTTCATTAAGCAGATAGACCAGGTTGTTTTCAAATATTTTATCAATTTCAATAATAGCATTATTTATGTTGATTGTCGATAAACCAAGATTTAATTTGCCGCTGCGGGTTAAAAATATACCTTCCCCAACAAAATCGATTTGCGGTGGGATGTTTTCTTTTCTAAAAGTAATAGTGCTGGAAAATTCTTTTTCCAGGGAGGAACCATCAATGGCGCGCAAACCTTTCCGAAGAGTAATCTTGTATGCTTTCTCTATTTCAAATTTTCCTTTAAGATCGAGATAATGATGCGATGAAGCAATTTTGAAAGGCAGAGAAGGTTCAACTAAAATAAAACGGGATGCTTTCTGCTTATCCACCGGGATGTTGAATTGAATTCTCACATGTCTTCTGTTAGCGCCAACACGTTTGGCGCTCACTCTTTCAATTTTCAATTTCTGTTTTTCAGACATAACTATTGGTTTTATAAAATCCCGTTCTAACCCAACATTGCCTCCGACAGGCAGCAATCCAGAATTTATTATCAATTGAATTTCTCTTTTTCCCTCACTCCGTTTTATTCCATCTGCTTCCAGAGCGAAAATTGAATTTTTTGCAGTAGTAAGAAGTTTAAAAGGTATTTTGCCACCATCTTTATAAGCTATTGATATTTTTTTTACTGCTTCCTGGGGATCAACCTCATAATTAAATTCTAATGTAGAATGGAGTTTTGCTGTTTCGTCGGTTTCGGGCAAAAATTCAAACGATAAAGAAGCGCTATTAACTTTAAATTTTGGCGTAAAAAAATGATAAGTTCGATCACCCTTAAGGGAGTAAGAATAATCCTTTGAAATGCCAGGTAAAATTTCAGCTTTATATTGA
>NBLI01000008.1 GCA_002084535.1 Candidatus Zhuqueibacterota bacterium 4572_119 | reverse complement strand
GAGCAGTTAAGGACTGACTTTGAAAAACAAATGATTCAATTAGAACAAAAAGCAGATGACTACTTTCGAAAATAAATCGCTGCTATTTTTTTCGATTCCTTTATCATGGATCTATGGCTTCATCATCCGGATGAGAAATATTTTCTATGATAAGGGTGTTTTTAAAGTGCACAAAATCGAAGGGCTGGAAATCATCAGCATTGGAAATATCAGCGTTGGTGGTACCGGAAAAACGCCAATCACAAAATTATTTGCCAGGCAGTTAGCCGAAGTTGGGAAAAAAGTTGTCATTCTGAGCCGGGGTTATGGCAGGAAAAGTAAAGGAACGGTAGTTGTTTCGGACGGAGAAACCATTTTAGTCCCTGTTGATCAAGCTGGGGACGAGCCTTTTCTTCTTGCTCGTGGATTAAAAAATGTTCCGGTCGTCGTTGAAGCGAATCGGTATAAAGGCGCTCTTTTCATCCAGAAAAAATTCAATCCGGACATAATTCTGCTGGACGACGGATATCAACACCGAAGGCTGCACCGGAATTATAACATCTGCTTAATTGATGCCAATGTCGGAGTTGGCAAAGGCAGGTTGTTGCCGGCTGGTTTCCTCAGAGAACCGATTCAAAGTTTAAATAGAGCGGATATGGTTTGTCTGACAAGAACCGACCAACAATCAGGTCTGACTTCGCTGATTTCAAAAATTCAAAAAGTCACATCATGTCCCATATTAAAAAGCAGTCACTCGCCCCGGGAATTGATAAACGGAAATTCTGGAAACAAAAAAAATCTTTCTTTTATAAAAGGTAAAACCGTTTTGCTATTTTCAGGAATAGCCCGCCCTGAATCATTTGAATTTCTCATTTTGAAATTAGGCGGCAAAATAATCCATCATGAAAAATTTTCTGATCATTATCAATTTATGCTTTTCGATTTAAAAAACATTGTCTCCAAATCGGAAAAACTTTTCGCAGACATGATCATCACCACTGAGAAAGACTTTGTGCGCACCCTGGCTATCACCAATGACATCCCAAATTTTTACTATTTACCGATCGACATCAAAATCACAGAAGGGTCATCTATTCTAAAAAATATATTAAGCGATGCAAAAGTAAAACAATAAAAATATAATCCGAATTTATAGCAACTTGAAAAAGCACCCCGGCACCACACCCTTTTAATTTTATACACTAACACAAAATTAGCTAACTATCTGTTTTATTTTATTAATCTTAAATCATATTAAATAAAAATTTCCACAAATATTAAATATTTCAATTCTAATTTTTCCCAAAAAGATAAAAAGTGCTTGAAAATAAGCAAAATTATTATTATTATGAAAGTAGAATTTTTCAAACTATTTAGGGGAGAAAAAAGTGGCTATAGCAAATAGAACATACAATATCCTTATCGTCGATGATGACAAAAATATTGCCAAACTCATCAAAGAGCACCTGAGCACTCAAAAAAGCTATAATTTATTCTCCGTAATAAATGGAGAAGCGTGTTTAAAACATATTGGCGGACAAAGTCCGGATTTAATTTTATTGGATATCCAAATGCCTGGTATTGACGGGATCGAAACGCTAAAAAAAATCAAGGAATTTGATCCACAAATTCCTGTCATTATGATATCCGCGCTGGGATCGATTGAAAAAGCAGTATTGTCCATGAAATTGGGCGCTTATGATTATATTTCCAAACCAATCGATAAAGACCGCTTGATGGTGACTGTCAAAAATGCTTTGATGACCAGCTCTTTGGAAAGAGAAGTTACCGAGTTACGCAGCGAGCTGAAACAAAAATACACTTTTGAAAATATCGTTGGTCAAAGTGGGGCGATGAATGAAGTTTTCAAATCAGTCGAAAAAATCGTGAACAGCAACGTAACTGTCCTTATTCAAGGTGAAAGCGGAACAGGAAAAGAGCTAATCGCGCGAGCTGCTCATTATCACAGTAAGGTCAGGAGCAATAAGCCGTTTGTGGCTGTAAATTGTACCGCGCTCCCGGAATCTCTTTTGGAGAGTGAATTGTTCGGACATGAGAAAGGCTCGTTCACAGGCGCGCAAGGCAGGAGAATCGGGAAATTTGAGCAGGCAGACGGAGGTACGATATTCCTCGATGAAATCGGTCTTATGTCCCCCACAACGCAAGCAAAAGTCCTTCGCGTTTTGCAGGAAAGAGAATTTGAAAGAGTGGGTGGCACTGAATTAATCAAAGTGGATGTTCGAGTTATTTCAGCGACTAACCTCGATCTTGAAGACGCTATGAAAAAGAATGAGTTCCGGGAGGATTTGTATTACCGGCTTTCGGTTTTTCCAATCAAATTGCCACCGCTGCGGGACAGGAAAGAAGACATACCACTATTGGCAGCATTTTTTCTAAACAAATATTGTGGACAGGAAAATAAAGAAATTGACAGCATTTCACCGGACGCGCTTGAATTGTTAATGGCTTACAATTGGCCGGGAAATGTCAGAGAATTGGAAAACGCGATTGAACGCGCCATTGTTCTTTGTAATACAAATGAAATTTCCGCCAATGATTTGCCCGCGGTTGTCCGTTCCATTGGAGAAAAGAAAGTATATGAATCGGATAATACACTTTCCAGTTGGATTGAGAAATTAGAAGAAGAAGCTTTGCGGCAGGCACTGTTGGAAAATGAGGGTAATATCTCCAAAACTGCCAAAAAGTTAGGCATTGGACGGGCGACAATTTATCGAAAAGCAAAAAAATATGGACTACCAATAAAAAAATAGCTTTTGACTCGTCACTATAAAAGCTGGTTACGAACAGGTAGCCGGCTTTTTTTATACCCGTAAAAGTTTTCTAAAATCTGAAATTAAAAAAACAAAAACATAGCTAAAAAACCGATACATTGGATTGTTGGAGTGCTGATTATTACAGCATAAACTTCATTAATCCAGAACTCCACCACCCCGTTATTCTACTCCACCTAAGCATAAAGATTTAATTTTTTTATTTCTTGCTAAAAGAAAAACTGTGCGATGGTGATACATTTGTTTCAAACAATAACATTTTGATACAACCCCAATTCCACCAATAACAACGTAACTCCTTTATTTTCAATACACTTAAATTTTGAACACAACTTAACTTCTTTACAATTAATGGTATAATATTTGCAAATCCTGTTTGAAATCAACTTCGAGGTTGTCATTACAATAAATATTTTTATTTTTTATGGAAGCCATGAAATTACTCCCGTTAATTAAAAGCATTTGTGGTTTAAATTACACTCCCGGTGAATTGACAGAATTTATAAATCTATCACAGAAAGTCGCTGTGAGTTATTTAAAATATCTGGAATTAAATGGGAGAAATATAAAACCAAGAAAATGCGAGGGAATTAACGAATTGGAAGATGTGGCAATCGACTGCATCGCTGGTCTCTTTATGCGCAATGAACAAGGTGAATTTGTTCAACTCGCCCGTTATTTTAATCCCATAATAAATTCCGCGGTTCCACCCACAAACGCACAACTTTCCAGCATGCTCAGACGGTTAATTGTAAAAAAAACCAAACAGGAATTGTCACGTATTTTCAAAGAGCGCGACCCGGAAGGCGCTAAAATAATTCGCAATATCAAGGTTGCCATACGAAATTCAAACAAGTTTTCTTCATTCAGAGAAATGGGACGTGAGTTTGTAATCATCAACCCAGAAATATCAAGCTCATTCGATTCTACTTCGGCCCATCATTTATCCGCAGACATACTTGATTCAAATACTTCTAAGCCTACAATCCCCGAAAAAATCCTTTTCCAGTATTTTTTGGAAAAATACATTCCGTCTGATTCAGTATCCGCAATGCTTGAAAAAATGATGAATATCGTCATTAATCTACCGCAATATCAAAATTATCTGGCAGTTGATCTTATCGCCGCGATAATCAGGGAAGTAACATTTCAACATGCCCATGAGACATTAACCAACGATATTGACCACCATTCTCCGATGAATGATATGCAGATTAAAGAAATTCATCATACAAATCAGGTTGTAATCGACTTGATCCGCCGCAAAATCAACACTCAATATCTCTATAAAAATAAACTTTCCAATGAAAAGGCAGATTTGTATTTTCAAGCTATCTCCGATTATATAAAGGAGTTAACCCAGGACAAGGCAACTGATTCAAACTTTCAATATTTAAAGCGATACATCCCCGACCTGACGCAAAAATCTTACCGCGAACATGAAAGATCTATCTTTGAATACCTGGTCAAGCTAACAAAAAAATCTTTGCGGAATAAATTAAAAGAACTATTATAATTTTACGTAAATCAGGAGGATTGTCTGTATATTATACTACAAAACAGCACATAACTTTATTTCTTAAATATTATTCAATATTTCCGGGCTTATGCATATAAGAAGGACTTACATCAATAGTGGGCTACCCACCTGAGCTTCAGCATGTCATCATGTTTGACAGCTTGCATGAGTCCTTTTTTTTATTTAAGAAATGGGGGAACTTTATACTTAATTGCCAATATGAAAAGCATCAAAAAAAACACCTGTCCCAACCCTGATTTATTGGAAGCGTTTTTCAAAAAGCGAATTTGCTCCGAAAACCAATTGCAGCAAATCAAAGCGCACCTGAATCATTGTAACCAATGCCAGGCTACCATTAATGAACTTCAGCGCTTCTTCTTAATTTTTGAGGATGAAGCATCAAAACCTGTTTCCAGCACTGCCTTCCGTCTTTTAAAACAAGTTGTAAATGACCAGGTACAAATCACTGGAATTTTGCTCAAGCCGGTAGAACCCCTAAATGGGCACCAGTCGCTCGATTTTTATACGGATATTGTTGTTTCCGAAAATCCTGTTAATAATAACCATATAAAATATCTGGAATGTATGCCGGTTGAAAAAGACGAGGTCTTTTTACGAATCGTAAAATCCTGTTCTACAAACGAATCCACCTGCTATGTTTTTGCACACAAAAAGAGACTTTACCGCAATGTAACGCTGCAACTTCACCCCAGTGGTGAGAAATTTATTAGTGATGAAAGAGGGGAAATTGAATTAGGACTGTACGACATCAACACACTTAATAACCAGATTGTTACGATTTCGTTAGGGGATTAAATAAATTTCTTTGCTTCAAGCACCATTGAACCGTAAGACTATTCACGATATTTTGCGCATGAATAAAAACCTCGTTCAAGCTTAATTTTGTTTTTAAAACAGCAGCCTGGCATTTTTTCTGCTACTGATTTTTCAAATTACACGGGGCTACTAATTCATTTACAAAATTGTTGGTTCAATTTTAAGCCTGCTATTTTCAAAGCATCTCAAGAGACTAATAATTTGAAAAATCAAAATCTTCACATGCTACTTAAACAAATCATTCTCTTATTGGTAATTCTCCCATTTTCTTTATCAGCACAGGTTTACAAACAATTTTCCAATCCAAACCTTGATTTTAAAACAAAGCTGAAATCATGTTTGCAATATGCCGTGCAAGAAACGAATCATAAAAAAGCATGGCTGGTTTATCAAATTTATACCTCAAATGATCCGTTCATTAATAATCCCACTTTAAAGTCAGATGAGTATTTTAGCGAGTCATTGGATGTATTAATTTTAAACAATAGCAATTCTTCAAAAAATAAATATGATAGAAATTCACTTTTAAATCAGCCGTCAAATATTTTTACCAAACAAAATCGATCAATTAAAAAAAGTACCAAAACTGGAACAAAACCTGTAAAACTTTTTCGCTCCGCGATAATTTTTGATTGTTTTTTGGAATCCGGTTTTCCGCGCATTCACCGCGTTTATTATCAACGTATGGAGCAAGCTTTCTCTAAAGAAAAAAGACCAATATTTTGGTTGGGCGTGATTAATACAACCGACAGCTTTAATAGCCTGGCAAATCTCTACAATAAAACAAAACACAGCAAACTCAAACAGCAGATCATACCCATTCTTGGGATTCATCCCACTTCCAGCAATCTAATTAATTTTGCGAAAGACGAGCTGCGCGCCAACAATTCCGCTAATTTAAAATCAGCAATTATCAACTTACTGGGAAACAGTACTGGCTATGAAAGCATAAAGTTATTGACAAACATTGCTTTTAAAATCAGTAATATTGAAATCAGAAAAAAGGCAGTTCAGGCTCTTGGGCAAATTGGGAATCCGCTGGCTTTTTCCGCGCTCAAAATGCTTGCTACCAGAAAAACCGATCTGGCTGTCCGCAAGGAAGCGATTTTCTGGATTAGCCAGTTCGGGTACGACCAATCGATACAAATTTTAAAACAATTAGTTACGTCAAAAAACCAGGCTATTAGTGAATATACTGTATTTGCAATAAGCCAGATACCCGAAAACAGGGGAACACCGTTACTTGCTTTAATCGCAAAAAAAAGTCCCAATCCAAAACTCCGCGAAAAAGCGATTTTCTGGATGGGACAATCTAAAGATCAAAAAGAAATTGATTTATTAATCGATGTTTTTAATGGGATTGAGAATGAATAACTTACTTATCCTCTTTTTTTGTTTTTTGCTTTTTTTCAGCCTTCTCAACTTGTATTTTCGAATAATTGATTTTATCTTTGTTTTTTAAAATTTTTTTTGCCACTCTTTTTTTCATACTTCCCTCCGGTTTTTTACCTTCAGTTAAAATATTTGACATTTCATAAAACAATTAGGAACGCTCTAAAACTCATCATCGTTAAATTTTATCGCCTTGTGTTCACCTAATTTATTTTTAAAAATATTCTGTATTTCTTCCAAACGCTCTTCTGTTTTTGCCTCAAAGCGGAGTACCAAAACCGGCTGCGTATTAGAAGCGCGGACAAGTCCCCATCCGTCACCAAAAAGTACCCTGGCTCCGTCGATATCGATGACATCGTAGCCATCATTTTTGAAGGTTTTTACCAATTCTTCAACCACCATGAATTTTTCGTCATCAGAACATTCAACGCGAATTTCCGGTGTACTGAAAAAATGCGGGATTTCGTCCACCAATTCGGATAACTTTTTGCCTGAGTTTGCCACAATTTCCATCAGTCTGCCTGATCCGTAAATCGCGTCGTCAAATCCAAAATAATCATCGCCAAAGAAAATGTGTCCCGACATTTCTCCAGCAAATGGTGATTTTTCTTCTTTCATTTTTGCTTTAAGCAGAGAATGCCCGGTTTTCCACATGAGCGGTTTACCGCCGTGTTTCTTAATAAATTCAGGAAGCGCCTGCGAGCATTTCACATCAAAAACCACAGTGGCTCCGGGAACGCGCTTTAGCACGTCTGTACTGAACAACGCTATCAAACGGTCAGCGTAGATCATCCTTCCTTTATCATCAATCGCGCCGATTCGGTCAGAATCCCCATCATAGCCAATTCCCATATCAGCATTATTATCCAAAACCAATTTCTGCAAATCAACAACATATTTAGGAACAGTTGGATCAGGTAAATGATTGGGAAATCTGCCATCAGGTTCGCAATAAAGGCGGATCACTTCACACCCCAAATCTTCCCATAATTGTGGCGCGATAACCCCGGCAGTACCGTTTCCGGCATCGATGACTATTTTCAACTTTCGTTTCAGGTTAATTTTGGACTTTATTGTTTTGATATAATCCGGGACGATATCCACATGTTCTATTTTTCCATCACCAATGAGAAAATCATTTTTTTCAATAATGGCTTTTAGTTTCTGTATCTCCTGTCCGAAAATCGAACCGATTCCTTCGCACATTTTTAGACCGTTAAATTCAATGGGATTATGGCTGCCCGTAACCATCACACCGCCATCAGCCTTCAATTGTAAAATGGAAAAATACAAAGCCGGTGTCGGGACTTCTCCAATATCTATCACGTCACCACCAGTAGAATTAATGCCTCTAATCAAAGCATCTTTAATACGCTCTGACGACAGACGGACATCTCTGCCAATGACAAATTTTTTAAGTCCTTTTTTACCAAGATAGGTTCCATACGCTTTTCCGATAAGCTCAATGTTTTCATTAATTAAATCTTCATCAGCGATTCCGCGGATGTCGTATTCCCGAAATATATTTGGATTCATTGAAAGTATCTCCTTTAATGGTTTAAGATTTCCTGTTACCGATTAAAACTCTATTAAGCTGATTAAGGTCTTTAATGATTTTCAAATCGTAAAACAAACCGGTCTTTTTAAAAATGTTTAAAACCTGATCCGCCTGATTAGCGCCAATTTCCAGCGCGATTAAACCACCTTTGTTAAACAACCTTTCTGACAATTCTGCAATTCTCAAATAATAGTCCAAGCCATCTTTACCACCGGACAAAGCCGTCCCTGGCTCATGTTCCCTGACTTCCGGTGATAATTCACTAAATTCAGAATCGCTGATATATGGTGGATTAGAGACAATAATGTCAAATTGCGGAAATGAATTTTCCACATTTTGAAAAATATCAACTTCTAAAAAAGTTATACGATTTGATACATTGTGAAATTCTGCGTTCTCAAGACCAACCTTTAAAGCCGCGGGACTTATATCAATTGAAGTTAGCAAAGCGTTTTTAATGGTGTTTGCCAGGCTAATCGAAATATTGCCGCTTCCCGCTCCAATATCCAAAACATGAATCTCTTGTTTGCTCTGATAATTTTTCCTGCAAAAGTCAACTACTTCATCGATAAGGATTTCTGTTTCCGGTCGTGGTATCAATGTATCGGGTGTTACTTTGAATTTCAAAGAATAAAACTCTGTCTCTCCGAGGATATGTTGCAGCGGTTCACGAGCGCCGCGGCGTTTCAAAAGTTCACGGCATTTGCCAATCTCATTATCTGTCAGCGGTTTTTCAAAGTTCAAATAAAGCTGCACCCTGTCCAGATTTATTACATGTCCCAAAAGCAATTCAGCATTTAAGCGGCTGTTTTCAATTTCTCGCTGCGTCAGGTAATCAGTCATTTTGTTTAAAATTTCCATGACTTTATAATTACTCTGCTTTGCCATTTATTTTGAACTCACAAATTTCAATTTTTCTGCGCGGTCCGCCATCTGCAACTGTTCGATGAGTTCGTTCAGGTCGCCTTCCAAAATTTTATCCAATTTATAAAGTGTTAGATTAATTCGGTGATCAGTAACCCTGTTTTGTGGAAAATTAAATGTTCTGATCTTTGCGGACCTGTCCCCGGTGCTCACCATTGACCGCCTCTCTGCCGCTTGTTTCGCATGTTCTTCTTCCCTGACTTTTTCATAAAGCCTTGCTCGCAATACTTTTAATGCTTTTGCTCGATTCTTGTGTTGAGATTTCTCATCCTGACAAGTAACAACAAGCCCCGATGGAATATGTGTCACTCTGACCGCCGAGTCTGTAGTATTAACACTCTGACCGCCGGGACCAGAAGAGCGGTAAACATCTATTTTTAATTCATTGGGATCAATTTCAACTTCCACTTCTTCAGCTTCAGGGAGCACAGCGACAGAGGCTGCGGACGTGTGAAGCCGACCACTGGTTTCAGTTTCAGGAACACGCTGTACGCGATGTACACCAGCTTCAAACTTTAGTGTTCCGTAAGCGTTACTGCCGTTGACCATAAAAGACATTTCTTTATAACCGCCACGCCCCTGTGGATGAGAATTTAGCGGATCGATTTTCCATTTCTTCTGTTCCGCAAACTTGAAATACATACGAATCAGATCACCGGCAAACAAGCATGCTTCGTCCCCGCCTGTTCCCGCGCGAATTTCCATGATCGCGCTCTTTTTATCTTCGGGATCTTTTGGGATCAGCAGCAATTTTAAATCCTGTTCTAAAGCTTTGTGCTGTTGCTGCAAATCATTCAGTTCGGCTTCTGCCATCGCAATCATTTCTTTATCGTCTTCATTTTCGATAATTTCTTTTGCTTCAGCCATTTGCTTTTGGATGCTGTCAAAAGTATTAAATTTTTCAACAATGGAAGAAAGGTCACCCTGTTCAATTGATAATTTTCGATATTGCTCCTGGTTATTTATAATTTCCGGAGTACTGAGCAATTGGTTTAGTTCATCATACCGCTTTTTTATTTGTTCTAATTTTTCAAACATTATATATCTCCAAATCAGCTATCCGGATTTTCCAGATCAGTCGCCAGAATAACGTTAGAATCTCCCTTAAACTCTTCTCCAAGCGAACCTTTTAAGGCAACAATTGCCACTTCAAGCATTGAATCATCAGGCTTTAGCGCGGTTATTCTTTGCAGCCATAAACCCGGTTTTATCGCTAATTTCACCAGCGGGTTGTTTTTCTTTTTATCAGATAATTTTATCGCTTCATAAGAAAGCCCACCGATAAGCGGGACAAAAGCCAGCCTGATCAACCTTTCAAAAATTGTTTCAGGACGACCTAAAAACATAAACACAAAAATACTGACCAGTAAAACAGTGATAATAAAACTGGTACCACATCTCGGATGATGTGGATTATAATCGCGCGCGTTATCAACGGTCAAATCTTTACCATCTTCAAACGCGAAAATTGTCTGATGTTCCGCGCCGTGGAAGCGGAAGATTCTTTGTATATCTTTCCAAAGAGAAATCAATCCCAAATAAAGCAAAAATATAACAACCCTAAAAAATCCATCAATTAGGTTAAACCAGAATCCTGATTCAGCGCCCACGAGATCAGTCAAAATTAATGGCAAATAAAAAAACAACGCCATTCCAAAAACCAATGAAAAAGCGACAGTTCCGAACATCCATAATCCTGACAAGCCCTTCTTTTTATCTTTGACTTTCTTTTTCTTTTCTTTTTTCTCTTCTTCAGTAATGGCAATATCACCTGAAAATGTTAAGGCTTTAACACCAAGTACCATAGACTCAATTAATATTACCGCGCCACGAATGACTGGCAATCCCCAGAATTTGTTCCGTTTAGTCAACGAATTATATTCATCATTTTTCAACACAATTTTTCCATCAGGGCGGCGCACTGCGATGGCAACTCTTTTCGGGGAACGCATCATGACGCCCTCGATGACTGCCTGCCCGCCTACAGCGATTTTTTCTTCTTTTCCAGACATAGTATTCCTATCTACGTTATTTTAAGTTAAAAAAAACGGAATGCGTGATCAGCTACTCTGAACAAAATAAACACGCATTCCGTTTTACAATCTTATATTTCAGCTAGGAATTCTGATTGTTTTCTGCTTGATTAATTCCATATTTTTTCATAAACTTCTCTACTCGTCCGGCAGAGTCAACCAGCTTTTGTTTTCCAGTGAAAAACGGGTGACAATTTGAGCATATTTCCAATGTCATATCTCCCTTAGTCGAACGAACCTGGAATTCAGCTCCACAAGCACATTTCACGGTTCCAACATCATATTTTGGATGAATCTTTTCTCTCAAAGGAATACACCTCCTATCACGATTTATCTTTAATGACTATTCAAAATTTCAACAATATCAGATTCAGCACATTGATTATCTTATTTTCAGCGCTGAAAAAACTTGTGAATATAACAATATTTTTCGTTGAATGCAAGGAAAAAAACTTCTTTATAGTAATACTTCAGTTACAGGTGGCAGACAGAGATGTCGTACACTTCAACTAAGTAATAAATTGTGCCATAAACAATTATATTTATTGATTTCATAGATAGTATCAACAATTACAATTTCAAGTGTGCGACATCTTGAATATTATTTTAATTCGATAAAAAAACGATCAAGCCGTTTTTACCTTTTTATTCGCGCTTTAGCGCATCAGGAATTCATCGACTCCAGGAATTTCTTATTCGACTTGGTTCCCCGCAATCTCTTGATAAGAAACTCAACAGATTCAAGGGGCGTAAATTCATTTAACAGCTTTCTGAGAATCCAAACACGGTTTAGTTCTTGCTGGGATAACAGCAGCTCTTCTTTTCGCGTGCTGGACTTGTTCACATCAATCGAAGGATAAATTCTACGGTCAGCCAGGTTTCTATCGAGCGCCAGTTCCATATTTCCAGTTCCTTTAAATTCCTCAAAAATGACTTCATCCATCCGGCTGCCCGTGTCAACCAAAGCGGTCGCGATGATTGTTAAACTGCCACCCTCTTCGATATTTCTGGCGGCGCCAAAAAATCTTTTCGGTTTATGCAAAGCATTTGCATCCACACCACCGGATAAGATTTTGCCACTATGAGGCACAACTGTATTATACGCGCGTGCCAAACGCGTTATACTGTCCAGCAAAATCACCACATCCTGCTGATACTCAACCAATCTTTTCGCTTTTTCCAAAACCATTTCCGCGACCTGAACATGTCGTTCAGCCGGTTCATCAAACGTAGAACTAATTACTTCCGCCTCGACCGATCTTTCCATGTCCGTTACTTCCTCGGGTCGTTCATCAATTAGCAAAACAATCAGTTTCACCTCAGGATGATTTGAAGTGATGGCATTGGCAATGGATTGGAGCAGCATAGTTTTTCCGGTTTTGGGCTGCGCCACCAGCAAACCACGTTGTCCCATTCCAATGGGAGTCAATAAATCCATGATACGAGTGGAATAATTTGTAGCGCTATATTCCAATTTCAACCTTTCCATTGGATAAAGCGGAGTCAGGTTATCAAAAAGAATTTTGCGCTTGGCTTCTTCCGGATTTTCAAAATTGACCGCCTCAACTTTTAGCAAGGCAAAAAATCTTTCGTTTTCTTTTGGCGGGCGAATTTGTCCCGAAACCGTATCACCTGTTCTTAATCCAAATCTTTTTATCTGGGAAGGAGACACATAAATATCATCAGGTCCCGGCAAATAGTTATAATCTGGTGACCGCAAAAACCCATAGCCGTCGGGCAAAATTTCAAGCACTCCGTCGGCAAAAATCAGTCCCTCCTGTTTTGTTTGACCGGCCAAAATTTTAAATATTAATTCCTGCTTTTTTAGACCGGTAGCCCCGGAGATTTTTAAGTCCTGGGCAATTTTGGTAAGTTCTGCAATTTTCAATGCTTTTAATTCAGCAATGTCCATGATTTATTCCTTTTCATAATTAATATAATTCTATATATTAAACTTTTATTGTTCTAGTATTTAAGCTTTCAATATTCATTTCTTTAACGTCTTTTCCATGCCCCGATGTTTATTTATCGCTTTACCAAAATCACCAGGGAGAATGTGAATCTAAACGGTTTTTAAAAACGAAGTATTCACGATAAATTATAATTATAATTTTGGGTATATTTTTTTAGAGAGATGAAGAAAAAGAGATACTCAGGCGTTGAAATGTTAAGTTGATATGATTTGTTTTCCTAAATTTTCTTTCCAGTTTCAACATCAAAAAAACTAACTTTTTCCATTTTATAAACGATATCGACTTTTTCACCAATGTTCATTTGTTCATGCTCATTAACACGCGCCACATATTGATTAATTCCGGTATTCAAATACAAGAAATATTCGTTTCCCATAGGCTCGATTACTTCCAGCAGGCTTTTTACCTTCCCCGGAAATTTCACACCACTGCTGAAATTTGCCGAAAAAATATTTTCAGGTCTTATGCCCAGCACAATTTTTTTATCGATATATCCGGTCAGGTCTTTAAAATAAACATCAGGAATTTCCAACTGAATATTGCCCTCGTCAAATATGATTCCGTTGTTTTTTCTCAAAGTTCCTGTCATAAAATTCATTGCCGGACTGCCAATAAAACCAGCGACAAATTTGTTAACCGGGCTGTTGTATAAGTTAAGCGGTGAATCAATTTGTTGGACAAATCCGTCTTTCATAACAACAATCCGGTCTCCCATCGTCATCGCTTCCATCTGGTCATGGGTTACGTAAATCATTGTTGTTTCCAGACGGTTATGAAGCTTGGATATTTCCGTGCGCATTTGTACCCGGAGTTTCGCGTCAAGATTTGAAAGTGGTTCATCAAAAAGAAACACTTTTGGTTTTCGGACAATGGCGCGTCCAACAGCTACCCGCTGCCTTTGACCACCGGACAGGGCTTTTGGTTTGCGATTTAAAAGATTCTCGATCTCCAAAATCTCTGCTGCTTCGTTGACGCGGCTTTCAATTTCCTTTTTGGGGTACTTCCTCAATTTAAGCCCAAAAGCCATATTCTGGAACACAGTCATGTGGGGATACAACGCGTAATTCTGAAAAACCATGGCAATGTCACGGTCTTTTGGAGGTATTTCATTAACAACCTTGTCGCCAATATAAATTTTGCCGTTACTGATTTCCTCCAGACCTGCCACCATTCTTAACGTGGTGGATTTTCCGCAACCGGAAGGTCCTACCAGAACCATAAATTCCTTGTCCCGAATATCTATATCAACTTCATTTACAGCAACGACATCCTTATCGAATATTTTGCTTACCTTTTCCAGCTTTACTCTTGCCATAAATAACCTTTGAGTAATTCATGCTTTTTCTCAGGCAGATAGAATCTTATCTTACCTCAGTGCAGCGAGCCGACTTTTTGTAACGGATATTTTCCCAGGAATTAAGTATTATATAGTATTACCTACATTAATAATTTTAGAGATGACTTTTTCGACTTGAAGAGATATTTTAGCGTTGGAGTTAAATTAATCGTAATTTAAATTAAAAATAGATCTTTCAACAAACACGAACAGTCAAGAACAAAAAAATTCCATTTGCCATTTAATAAGTGGTTCATTTTTCTTAAGGATTATACCACCGAAGGGTTTTTGGAGTTTTTCGAAAAGCTAATTATTTAATCAACAGGGATGGTTAATTGCCACAAAGTTAAAAAAAATATTTTATAATGTCAAGCATTTTTTGGATATTTTCCCAATGTTGCCATTTATTTACATTTCCTTTTTGGAAGACATTGTTGCCCCGCTAACATCAAACTGAACAATTAGTTATGTGGCAAAACCAGTCCTTTCAGCCAATCATAGAGTCCAACTGTTCTCCAGGTGCTGCTAATCGTGTTTTTCCAATTCCTGAAATATTTCTCCCACAGTATAATGAGAGCCTGTGCATAATACCAAATCTTCATCAGTCGCATTGGATATTACATACTCTAATCCATCTTTTACTCGCGGAAAACTATGCACGACCGGGATATACTTCAGCGCAGTTTTTCCTAACAAGTGCGCTTCCAAACTTCTATGATTTTCTGCCCGCACAGCAACAAATTCGTCAGTGATCGGGGCGATTTTTTTTATCATTCGTTCATAGTCTTTATCTTTTGCCACGCCCATCAATAAAATCAAACGCCTGAACTTGAAAATCTCCTGAATCGACTTTTTCAAATACGTCATGCCATTTGGATTATGAGCTACATCAGCAACAATTTTGGGACAGGTCTCCAGTACCTGAATTCTGGCGGGCCAATAAACATTCAGCAATCCATCATAAATATGATCCGCTTTTATTGGAAAAATCCTGCTGTTAATAATATTCGCCGCCGTAACTGCAAGGGCTGCATTATCAATCTGGTGTTCTCCCAGCAATCCCAACCGCAACCGCGGATAAAAAGATCCATTAATGCCCATATCAACAGTAGTAACGTGCTCACTAAATCGAATTCTGTCCACTTTTAT
>NBLI01000141.1 GCA_002084535.1 Candidatus Zhuqueibacterota bacterium 4572_119 | reverse complement strand
GTCGTACACTTCAACTAAATAATAAATTGTGCCATCAACAATTATATTTATTGATTTCCTGGATAGTATCAACAATTACAATTTCAAGTGTGCGACATCTTGAACACTCCCATAACTGAGGCGTTACATGAAACCATCTTTTGGAGTTGGTTCATATGATTCAAAACAACTTGAAAATTATATTAATGCTAACATTGTTTTTGATTATTGGCGTTGCTACTTTGGCGACATCTCAATATGATTCGAAAACCAGGAGAACGCCGCAAAGACAGGTGTTAGGACAAAATGATCAAAAATCTGAATCAGATGTAAAAGATTCATTTTTAATAAGGAGATCTGAATGGGTAGCGATTCAACGTTACGGTGTTTATAGCTCTCTGGTTATCTGGTTAGCGTTTATTTTCGGATTACTAACTTTTTTTATCGGTCACTTTGCAGGTGGTAGATTGAACAAATTAAAAATTTGGATATCGATTGTTATGGCATCAATTATTTCAATCTTAAGCCGTTCGATAAATATTTGGACAAAAAATTGGCTTGCTCATGTTTTTGAAGAATTTATGGGATTTGAGCCATTAACTTCAGCGACAATGGCTGATGTTATCATTTATATTTTATGGACGCTTTATATTACAGGTGTAGCAGTCTATCTTTATGAGACTTTTACCGTTACTGCAAAAGAAGCGTATCCTCCGAGATAATGCCGCTTTTACTATAAATGGAAATTGGCAAATATTTCATTTTCTTGTTTCGATTAAAATCAGCAGTCAAGAATTTATTCAGTATTTCTGCTGCCATTACAAACATTTCACTTCTAAAAAACTTGACCGTTTCATTTTTTAAAATTATGTAATACCTCCGTTGCTGGTGGCAGACAGAGATGTCGTACACTTCAACTAAGTAATAAATTGTACCATCAACAATTATATTTGTTGATTTCCTGGATAGTGCCAGCGATCCGTTAATAAATCGAATCTAATTTAATATGAGAAACTTATTTTTTAAATAAGGAGATTCCAGCCTCCACAAAAAAGCGGCGGAACTGGAATGACACGACATAACTGATTGTATTTTAAGCTAATAGCTAACAGTTAATTGCTAAAAGCTGTTTCAAGTTTCTTGAAAGTATCAACAATTACAATATCAAGTGTGCGACATCTTGAATACTTCCATACCTGATGTGTTACAAAATTATGCAAATATTACTTGCTTTTTTGCTTGAAATTTATTATCGTTTTAACTTAATTCATTGAATATATTTCAAATAATAAAAAGAAGTTCCCAGCCTGATCTCTCCATAGCGAATGAATAAAAAAAAATCAAATTTAGCATTTCTCCCAATTTTGACCTTTATTTTTCAGCAAGATAGATATTTTTTTGTATTATCTGAAAACAAGGTGATAGAAAATGAGTAGCTATCCTGCAAAAGTTAGAATCCGTCTATGGACGGGTGTTATTATTGGAATATTGTTGGGTTATTTTCTTGGTATTCTTATGGAAAGCGTTGTGTATGGAATTATCATTGGGATTGTGGGAGGAATCACCCTGGGCTCGCGTTGGGCAAAAGCAGGGATGAATAAAGAAAGTGAAAAATAGAAAATTTTAAAACGATATTGGAAAACGTGTTATTTATAGTTTAAAAAGCAATAAAAATCAGGAGGAATCTCGATGGATGTCAAATTAGACAGCCTCATTGAAAAAATAAAAAAAGAAGGAATCGAAGCTGGTCAGAAATCCGCGGATGAAATACTGGCAGAAGCAAAGAAAAAAGCAGCCGGGATTGTCGGGGACGCAAAAAAAGAGGCTGATAAAATTATCAGTGACGGAAAGAAACAAGCGGGACAATTCCGTACGAATGCGGAGGCGGATATTCAACAAGCAGCACGAAATGCTGAACTTTTATTAAAAGAAAGAATTAATAGTATCTTTGATAATGTGTTTAAAAAAGAAGTCGCGGATAGTCTGAAGCCGGATTTCCTGACAGGGTTGATTCAGGGGATTGTTGATAGTTGGGCAAAGGACAGCAAAGCTGATGTGGTTGTCAATGAAAAAGACAAAAAGCAACTGGAATCACTGCTATTTAAAGGGCTAAAAAAACAGCTAAAAGATTCGATAACCATCCGCGTGAGCAACGATATTTCCAGCGGATTTAAAATTGGCTTGAAAGATGAGCAGGTTTACTATGATTTTTCTGATGACGCGATTTCAGAATTTATAAAGTCGCTCATCAATCCAAAGTTGAAAGAAATATTGGATAAAAAATAATGGACAAATATTATTATATCATTTCTCAACTGCCCTCTCTGTTTTTTGGAAAAGAGACGGAAATAACTGTAGAAACTTTTTTGGTGGAGGCGGAAAAATGGATGGCAGCGAAAGATTTTCAAATTCTTGAAAGCATAGATTTGAAAAATTATTTATTTGACAAACAGGATCCCCTGACTTTGCGGGAATACAAAGATTTTGAAAATCAGGTTCGCACCGATATTGCCAGGTTCCGGGAAGCACAAAAAAAAGACCTTGATTACAAGCCCACTGCTTTTCCCGCGGCTTTAATCAAGGAAGGTAATCCATTGGAAATAGAGATCAAATTACTCGAATTGCGCTGGAAAACACTCGATGAAATGGAACGGGAACACCATTTTGATCTGGGTTTTTTAATTCTCTATTATCTTAAGTTACAAATAACACGCAGGTATTTTCAATTTAATAAAGAAGAAGGGCTGAAGAAATTTCAAATGCTTTATGAGGTAGCTAAATGAACCTAATTACAGGTAAAATAATCGGGATTAGCGGAAACATGGTCTCTGCCGCGGTTGATGGCAGAATAATGCAGAATGAAGTCGCATATATTATCAAAGGTAAAGAACGACTGAAATCTGAAATCGTTCGGATTGGAGAAGGTGTCGCCTTTTTGCAGGTTTTTGAAAGCACCAAGGGATTGAAAGTTAACGACAAAGTCGAATTTAGTGGAGAATTGCTGTCAGTTCAACTGGGTCCCGGATTGCTGGGCCAGGTTTATGATGGGCTGCAAAACCCTCTGCCCGAACTGGCGGAGCATTATGGCTTTTTTCTGCCGCGCGGTGTGGAGTTAAAACCCATTGATGAAGAAAAAAAATGGGAATTTACACCAACTGCTAAAAAAGGTGACGTCGTTTACCAGGGATTGCCGTTGGGGCATGTTCCTGAAGGTATTTTTAAACATTTTATAATGGTGCCTTTTCATTTTAAGGGTGAATACTCGGTTGAAGAAATCGTCAAACCAGGCGAATACAAACTGAACGATTTGATCGCTAAACTGAAAGATGAAAAAGGAAATTTAGTCGAGGTAACCATGCGGTTCACCTGGCCTGTGAAAATCCCCATCGAGTCCTATCGCGATAAAATTGTACCCGTAGAACCACTGGTAACACAGGCAAGAATTATTGATACTTTTTTTCCGGTAGCTAAAGGCGGAACTTTTTGTGTGCCGGGACCATTTGGCGCTGGTAAAACGGTTCTCCAGCATATTTTGAGCCGTCATGCCCAGGTTGATATTGTGATTGTCGCTGCTTGCGGCGAGCGTGCCGGTGAGGTCGTTGAACTATTGCGCGAATTCCCGGAGCTTGAAGATCCCCGTACCGGTAAAACTTTGATGGAGCGGACAATTATCATTTGTAATACAAGCTCGATGCCGGTGGCGGCGCGAGAGGCTTCAGTTTACACAGCGGTCACACTGGGTGAGTATTACCGACAAATGGGACTGGATGTTTTGCTCCTCGCTGATTCAACTTCGCGCTGGGCGCAGGCGATGCGCGAGTTATCAGGGCGGTTGGAAGAAATTCCGGGCGAAGAAGCATTTCCGGCTTACCTTGAATCAAGAATCGCTGAATTTTATGAACGTTCCGGTTTGGTTGAGCTAAACAACGGCAAGATTGCTAGTCTCACCATCGGAGGCACAGTCAGTCCGGCGGGGGGAAACTTTGAGGAACCGGTCACGCAATCAACTTTAAAAGTTGTCGGCGCTTTTCTTGGATTGTCAAGAGACAGGGCAAACGCCCGTCGTTTCCCGTCAATCGATCCATTGGACAGTTGGAGTAAATATACCAGCTTTGTTGCTGAGGACACCATTAAACAGGCTCGCGACATATTGAGACGTGGAAATGATGTCGGGCAAATGATGATGGTTGTCGGTGAAGAAGGGACTTCAATTGAAGATTTTCAGCTTTATTTAAAATCCGAATTCCTGGACAGTGTTTATTTACAGCAAAATGCTTTTGACAAGGTTGATGCTGCCTCTGATGAAGAACGGCAGCAATATGTATTTAATAAAGTGATAAAAATCCTTGATACTGATTTTACTATGGATGATAAAGAAGAAGCGCGCGGCGTATTTAATAAATTGCGTCAGCTTTTTATTGACTGGAATTATATTGAAAAAAAATCAACCGATTTTAAAACTCAGGAAGACGTGATCGAAAAATTAATAGAGGAGTACTCGGGAAATGAGAAAAGTTTATAATAAAATTTTACAGATCAGCGGAAATGTTATTACTGTAAAAGCGCCCGATGTGAGTTATGAAGAATTGGCAGAGATTACTTCACAACGTGGAAAATCTTTGGCACAGGTCATTAAAATCGAAGGCGATTTTGTGTCGTTACAGGTTTTTACCGGAAGCAGGGGAGTGTCGGTTAATGATGAAGTTCGTTTTTTAGGTCGCCCCATGGAAGTAACATTTTCGGATAACATGCTGGGCCGCATTTTTGATGGCGCCGGGAATCCGAGAGATAAAGGTCCCCTGCTAACTGAAAATCTCATCCCTGTGGCAGGTCCCAGTGTTAATCCGGCAAAACGAATTATTCCCAACAGAATGATCCGCACAAATATTCCCATGATCGATGTATTTAATTCGTTGGTTGTCTCACAAAAGTTACCAATCTTTTCAATCTCCGGTGAGCCTTATAATGAACTCCTGGCGCGGGTCGCGCTTCAGGCAGAAGTTGATATGATTATTCTCGGCGGGATTGGATTGAAGTATGATGAATATATGAAATTTAAAAATACATTGGAAGAGGGAGGCGCGCTTTCACGATCTATTTTCTTTATGAATACAGCATCCGATCCCATCGTGGAAAGCTTAATGGTGCCTGACCTCAGCCTGGCGGTTGCCGAAAAGTTTGCCTTACAGGGAAAGGAAGTATTGGTTCTATTAACCGATATGACTAACTTTGCTGACGCCATGAAAGAAATCGCCATTACGATGGAACAAGTTCCTTCCAATCGTGGCTATCCCGGTGACCTTTACAGCCAGTTGGCGGCTCGTTATGAAAAAGCGGTTGATTTTGAAGGCGCGGGATCCATTACTGTTTTGGCAGTTACAACTATGCCCGGTGATGATGTAACGCACCCGGTTCCTGATAATACTGGTTACATCACCGAAGGTCAGTTTTATCTGCATAATGGTTCTATCGATCCATTCGGTTCACTGAGCCGGCTAAAACAAAATGTCAACGATGATAAAAGAAGCAGGAAAGATCACCGCTCGATAATGGATGGTATGATTCAATTATACG
>NBLI01000140.1 GCA_002084535.1 Candidatus Zhuqueibacterota bacterium 4572_119 | reverse complement strand
TTTTTAAAATTGAGCACAAATTCACTGGCAATTGCCGGATCCTGATTCGCCGGCAGGAAATAGTCAGTATAAGGAATAACAAGTCTGCCTTCGATTGATGGAGCCGTTATTTCTATTCCAAAATCTCCCCAGGAGTCGCCATCACCAGTATCATCAGTACCGTCTCCTGATCCTCCCGCTGAATTATCATAAAAATAGAGTTCAGTTCCTGCCAATTCAGCGATTTCAATTAACGCCAGTAATGATCCCTGATCACCTTCAATCATGTACCAATTCACTTCCGGTGAAAATACAAGATTTTTATTGGGTGTATCCGGGATACCATCAACATAAATACCTGTATTATTATTGTTGTGAAATTGCATACTATCCGCGTCACTATTTAAGTCAAATGAAATTCTAAAATGTTCCAGTACAATGATACTTGGATCTATTGTTCCTGAACCTTTGGCATCGATTGAATACGGATAATAATAAATGGGGAGTTGAAAAAAGGCTAATCCCAAAATTGACATTTCCAATCGGCGACTCACTCTGACTTTACCTGCTACCGCGTCAATTTTCGAAAATGCTAACGCATCTTCATTCAATTCCATATAAAGAAATCCATACAGATACCCAGAGGCGCGGGCTTTTTGGCGGTCCAATATCTCCACACCGGTTCCGCCGCCTTCTTCTGTGACAATCCAATCACTGGGTATCCCGGTCACTGTATGTCCTTCAACATAAGAAACACCAAATACAGTATCAGCGCCAGCTTCCTCAGGATCAGGTTTGTACGACATATAACCTTCGGTCAAATCAGTAATTGTTGAAGAAAGATAGAAGTAAATATACGCCATGCTTTCAGGACTATTCGGATCAGTGGCGACAATTTGATAGCGCGCGTTTTGCCGCGATTCCGGATCATCGATCCAATTCCAGGGCTGGTTAACCTCATCCCCCATATCCCGAGCCATGAAAACAAGCTCGTCCTTTAAATCAAGCACACCATTTCTCAACTCTTCCGGCACCCAAACATGAGTAGAATCATCTTTTTCATCTATCTGCAATGGCACTTGTTCCCAAATATCCGAGTTAGCGTCATAAGCGTAGGCGAAAATCTGGGATACTGGTTGTCCCAAAAAAGCGCTAAATTCTTCTCCTTTGATTACAATTGGTTCATAATCTCGGGGACCAGCCCAGCGCTGGGCAAAAAGATCAGCTTGAGTAAAACAAAAAGAAAGCAAAAACAAGAATATAATCATTAGATTTATTATTATTTTTTTTGTGAACATAATTTGCCTCCTAAAAATTTAAATTGCCATTGGTAGGGAAAAAGGATTATCAATAAGAAAATATATTTTTTTTGACAAAATAGCAACATATTTTTTAATAAACATGAATTTGTTAAAGGGAGAATTAGAAATTTCTATCAGGAGTTATTTTTTGGATGCTTCCCATTTTTGCCATAGAATTTTCTTCTTAATTCCCACAGAAATAGATTCCCATGGAAATTTCAAATCAAAGGTCTTTTCATTGTACAACAGGTTATCCACGTTTACTCCAGCCTCGCGCCAGGCTTCAGCCCAATCAATTTTATTTTTGATCTTTAAATAAATCGCCTGCCCGACATTATTATCGCCAAGAGAAATTACTCCCTGTAACATTTCCTCTTTAATACTTTTTTTGTTTATGATCACGTTTGGATAACTTTTAATTTTCGTTGCCAGCATTTTCCTTTTCCGCCTAATCTCGTTTGGAGTTTCCATTTTCGCCCATTGAAAGGGTGTCCAGGGTTTTGGTATAAAACCATTTACACTAACAGTGATTGTCTTTTTTACTTTTTTTTCGAAAAAAACCTGATGAATTTCTGTTATTAAATTGGCGATACCATTGATATCACTGTCCTCCTCACCGGGCAGCCCGATAAGAAAGTAAAGCTTGATTTGATTAATATTGGAATCTGCAATAAAATTTGCTGATGAGATAATTGCTTCATGGGAAAGTCCTTTATTAATTATCTTCCTCAATCTTTCGGAGCCCGCTTCAGGCGCGAAAGTGACGGACTTTACCTTGCCTTTTTCCAATATTTGAAGAAAAGAAGGAGTGATTCTGTCAAGCCTGAACGAAGACAGACCAAGCTCATAACCATGATTTACAAGCCGCTCACATAGTTCAGGGATTGTAGGATAGTCTGAAATCGCGGAACCGATCAAACCAATTCTTTTGGTGTCCGGGCTTTTGTTTTGAATGGCAGCCAAAATTTGCTCTGGGGCAAAATAGCGAAATGGGTGGTAAATGTGGCTGGCAGCGCAAAAGTTGCATCTCCTTCCGCACCCCCTGCCAACTTCAATGAGAAACATATTTTTGAAATGGCTGTTTGGACTAATTATAACAGAATGTTGGGGAGAGGATATTTTGCCGGGAAGAATTTCATTTTTTATTGGTTCCTCAAGGTTTTTTAATAGCGGGACAAAAATGCCAGGTACTTCTGCAAGCATATTTGAAAGTTCGCTTTTCGTATATCCCTTGATTCTCTTCTCCAACAATAAATTGGCGAATCTTTTGAATTGGGGCTCGATTTCACCAACAACCATAAAATCAGTAAAAATTTCCAACGGTGCGGGATTAATAAAAGTAACAGCACCACCGCAAACAACAAGCGGCTCTCTGGAGTGTCGTTTTTCTGTGCGTGGTTCAATTCCAGCGTTTATCAACACTTGCACCAGGTTTGGAATATCCAACTCAAAAGAGACAGAAAAAGCGACAATGTCAAAGTCTCTTAATTCTCTTCCCGACTCGAGGGTTTTTGTTATATTGGGGAATTCTTTGTAATAAAAACTCCTTTCACAGCTAATACTATCTAATTCATTGAACAGCCTGTAAACTGTCTGAAAGCCAAGGTTTGCCATTCCCACGGAATAATCATTGGGAAAGACTAAAGCAATATTAAGCATTGATTCACGTTTCACAGATACATCATTTTTTTCTTTTTCGATCAACTTTTTTCTGTATAATTCAAATGATTTATCTGATTTTGCTTTCATAAGCTATCCTAATAAAAATCAATCCTGATAACTCAATAAAAAATGAAAGACCGGGATCAGAAATCAACACCATTGGTTTCAATATAATTCCCGGTCAGGAAATAAAGCAAAACCCGAATTCTTGTTGATAATTGATAATCGGTTATCAGGATTGATTCATTATTTTAA
Source organism: Candidatus Zhuqueibacterota bacterium 4572_119 (assembly GCA_002084535.1). Lineage (GTDB taxonomy): Bacteria > Zhuqueibacterota > Zhuqueibacteria > Thermofontimicrobiales > Thermofontimicrobiaceae > NBLI01. Next base: position 2,946 of record NBLI01000140.1, on the reverse strand, counting down.
GCAAACTCAATTAAGAGTTTTACTTAAAAAACGCCAGACGTTTTTATTAATTTACAACCAATTACAACTCCATTCTTCGTCTCAAAAATGTCGGTAACTCATATTCATCCGGTTTAAGTTCAGTGTGAAAACTTTCCTGCAATTCAAGCTCAGGATCATGACCGTTTCCATTAGATTCCTCATCCGCCTCTGATTCGCCAACATTATCCTCGTCATCTTTGCGTTGATACGCCGGGACATCCAGGTAGTCGATGGTAGAATGAACGAAATCCATTTTCCGATGCGGCATGGAAAGTCCTTTTTGATTTTTTCCATTTTTACTAAAACCAGTGGCAATTACTGTTACCCGCATTTGATCTTTAAATGCTTCATCGATTACAGCGCCGAAAATGATATTTGCTTCCTCGCCTGCAGCTTCCTGGATAATATTTGTTGCTTCGTCGATTTCAGTCAGTGTAATATCGTTACCACCTGTGATATTCACTAACAATCCCAGAGCGCCTGTGATGGAAACATCTTCAAGCAGCGGACTTGAAATGGCATTTTTAGCAGCCTCGATTGCCCTGCCCTCACCCGAACATATTGCAGAGCCCATCAACGCGTCCCCCATCTCGGACATCACGGTTTTCACATCGGCAAAATCAAGATTGATTAAACCCGGAACAGTAATCAGGTCAGATATCCCCTTTGTCGCGTTATATAAAACGTCATCCGCCATTTTGAACGCCTTATTCAGAGGTGTATCTTTAGAAACCACGCTGAGCAGCCTTTGATTAGGAATTACAATCAATGTGTCAACAGATTTTTTAAACTCTAACAGACCCTCTTCGGCTCGTTTCATCCGCTTTTGCCCTTCGAATGAAAATGGTTTAGTAGCGATGCCGACCGTCAAAGCCTTTTGGTCTTTTGCCATACGCGCTACCATTGGAGCGGCTCCGGTTCCTGTTCCGCCACCCATTCCAGCAGTTACAAAAACCATATCCACATCTTTGAGGGCATTATAAACTGCTTCCTGATCTTCCTCAACCGCACGTCTTCCCACATCAGGATCCGCGCCTGCTCCAAGCCCTTTGGTCAAAACTTTTCCTATTTGAATTCTTGTGGAAGCATTGCAAATATTCAAAGCCTGAAGATCGGTGTTTATTCCTACAAAATCTACGCCTGATAATCCTGACTCGATCATTCGGTTTACAGCATTACCTCCGGCGCCACCAACTCCAACAACCTTCATTTTAGCTGTTGGTGTAATACTTTCATCAAAATTAAATGTTAAATCACTCATGAGTAGCCCTCCTTATATGGATGGGGATTTATTAATTACTTTTATTTGCTTTAATTTATTTGTTATAGTTTTTTATTTTAACAGTTCTTTTTTATAACAGATTTTAATTATTAGTTTTAGTTGTTAGATTTGACTTTTTATATTATCGATATTTTTCTGCTTTTCATTTTCTAAAATTAGTCATTTACCCAATCTCAAACTCTAACATCAAACTGCTAACTTCTAATAACTATCTTTGCTGTGAAAACCAACTTTTCATTCGGTCCCAAATCCGCTCAAACAGATTTGGCTCGCCATCACCCAGGAATCCATCCAACTCATAATCCCTGCTTAATGCGTATAATATCAATCCCACGCCCGTTGCGTGAATGGGACTTTTCGCCATATCGATCAGTCCACTAAATCCTTTAGGTACGCCAAGTTTTACCGGCATATCGAAAACTTCTTCGGCAAGCGTCACTGCGCCATTAATAAGCGCTCCACCACCGGTCAGGACGATGCCTGTAGTCATTAAATTGGCATATTCAGTCTTTCTCATTTGAAATTCAGCCAGTTTGAATATTTCTTCCAAACGCGGTCGAATAATATCTGATAACAATTCTTTTGCCACCCTGCGGCTGGCGCGACCACCTATTCCGGGTATTTCGATCGGTTCTTCAGGATTCTTGATCAAATCATGCACGCAGCATCCGTACCGATGCTTGACTAACTCCGCCTGCTCGATGGGAGTTCTTAAAACCAGCGCCACATCGTTCGTCACGTTTCCTCCACCCAACGCGACAACAGCAGTATGCCGGATGCAGCCTTCAAAAAACATGGCGATGTCTGTTGTTCCACCTCCCATATCCATGACAATCACACCCAATTCCTTCTCCTCATCAGTAAGCACGGAATCTCTGATCATCCACTATAAATTCCTGGGGTATGATGTGTATAATTTCACGGTCCATGGGCATCACGACAGCCCTTGCAGCGTCAATGACACGGCGAACATCATCTTCAGTAACCTCATTATCAGGACCGGCAACCGCCACCACACCGCGTCCGTTATAACTTCTAATATGATCGCCGGCAATTCCCACGTAAACCTCATCAACTTTGATGCCTGACATTTGCTCCGCCAGGTCAAGCGCGGTTTCGATTGATTGAACAGTTTTTTCGAGATTTACTACAACACCTTTTCTCAAACCTTCTGAAGGCGCAGTGCCCACGCCGACTATTTTCGGTTGGGTATCTTCGCTAACTTCCGCAATTATGACACCAATTTTGGTTGTGCCGATATCGATACCGGTTATATATTCAGGTGCAGCCATTTGGAAGCTCCTTATGATTTACTTTTTATTACAGCCTGACCTTCATACCTGACATCAATAGCCAGAATTTTGGCAAGCTTTTTATTTTCTACTAAATGATAAAAAATTGTTGCAAAATAATTTAGCTTTCTAATATAGTCTTTATTCCCCAAAAACACCACAACATCGTTTTCTTTCAAATGAAAAATAATTTCGCCCTTCTTGCTGCAGTTCAGTTCAGATATTTCACTATATAAAAAAGGATCGTTTTTTTTAATCATTTTTAATATTTTCACTGCCCGGTCCATCAGGATTTGATTTTCAATAACTTTTTTCCCTGTGGAATCATTTACCAAATGAATACCGGTAATG
>NBLI01000139.1 GCA_002084535.1 Candidatus Zhuqueibacterota bacterium 4572_119 | reverse complement strand
TAGCAAATACCTAACCGGACGAAGCTGATCTGCTTTGTTATTTTAACGAGGTTATCATTAATGGGTTTCAATTTTCAATTATCGATTCTATTGAAAAAAAGATCGACTATCTATTTCCATCTCTTACCGGTCAACATTTGAAATCGATTAAAAAATCTTTCCATAACGCCTTAGAAAAAGCACAAATCGAAGAATTTCGATTTCATGATCTGCGACATACCTTTTCGTCTTATTTAGCCATGGGAGGTATTGAGGAAAACACCAGAGCAGTATTTTCAGGTTACTCAAAAAGTACAATAATGTGCAGTTATACTCACACAAATTGGGAACTGAAAATTGCGGCGGTAGAAATTATCGGAAATTTGTGTGGATAATATTTGGACAATGAATAAAAAATAGTAGAAAAAATGTCTTGATTATGATTAGAAAAATTAGTAACTTTCTTTTGAAAATAATTACAAGCAAGACAGTAAGAAAAATAATAACAATAAGATACAGCTACGAAATAAACTTGGTTTGTAAGTGTTTGTAACTATGGGAGTGCAAGGGTACCTGGTGGGCCCCGCGGACTTCAAATCCGTTGTGTTGCGGCAACAGTCGTGATAGGTGGGTTCGATTCCCACACATTCCCGCAATAAAATGGGTAACTGTAAATGGTTACCCTTTTTCTTTGAAACGATCTCCTGACAACATAGAATACAATATATGCTCAAACGAATTTCTACGCTTGATGCAGTCATTATTGTCTTAATGGCCGCCTGCGGACTCGCTGTGAAACCTGTGATCAATCCGTTGTTTAAATTAATTACTTCTGCATTCTTGATTTCTTCTGGTTCGGTTTCTGGGGTTATTTACATGATTTTTCCCATGCTGGCGCTGCTTATCGTAAGGCAGCCGGGATCAGCTACGATGACCGGGCTGATCCAGGGTATCATCGTTTTGTTAACCGGAATATATGGTTCGCATGGCATTATTTCGATTTTGACCTATATTGCTCCCGGAATTCTCATTGATTTTGGATTTTACCTGGTGGGTCAAAAAAAATGGCTCATCTTTTTTCCAACCGCCCTGGGTAATTTAGGCGGGAATTTTTTGGTGGGAACTTTATTTCTGCGGCTGCCAACATTTCCACTGATTCTCACTTGTGTCACTGCGTTTATATTGGGGAGTATGTCCGGTTTTTTGAGTTGGAATTTATACCATTGGCTGGTTAAACACGCGCCTGTTTTAAAAAAGGACGAGCCGTTCAACTGATCTCGCGGCAAAACGATATTTGTTTTGGGGTTGAGAGACGACACGCCAGATTGGTAAAAAAATGTAACCGTTTAAAGCGGTTGTGATTATCAAATGAAGTACCGAATTTTATTTGACAGGATGACCGGATAAAAAGGATTTGCAGGATTGTTTATATTCAATTGTTCTAACAACTATCAAGAAACTTGAAACAGCTATTAGCAATTAGAAGTTAGCTATTAGCTTAAAATACAATTAGTTATGTCGTGTCATTCCAGTTCCACCGATTTTTGGCGGATACTGGAATCTTATGATTCAAAAAAAGTTTCTCACATAAAATCAGATTCGTTTTTTGGCGAATCTCTGGCACTATTTAGGCGGTCGATTTGATGTTAGTATTTAATGATTGGGTTCTCTGTACAGCAAAAACTGGATAAATAGGATTTGGTGTGCAATCCCTGTATGGATTGCCAACATCGCATAAAGGCGATGTATTCCAGACTACCTATTTTTAATAACCTCAAACTATAATTTCCATTTTTGTTGATTAAAGGTGTCAGCTTTTTAATATAATGGTAATATGAAATTCTTATAATCCTTACAGATTAAATCCAAATTATAAAAAAAACAAATTCAATTATTTAAAAGACCGAAAATGTCAATATGCTGAAAATTGATAATTTTACTTTTGGCTGGGACGAAAAAACCTTGCTGGAAAATGTTTCACTGGAATTGAAACCATCGGACATCGTGCGATTGGTTGGAGAAAATGGCGTCGGTAAAACAACGCTTTTGCATTTGATCGCCGGATTGATTCCGCATTTTAGCAAGGGGGAGATTTTCAGAGGTGATATTTATTTTAATGAAAAATCTGTGGCAAAAAATCCTCCCCGGTGTTTCTTTCCAAAAATCGCTTTGATTCCCAGCTCACATATCGAGCTTTTTTTATTGAATGAAAATTTAAATCAGGAATTGATTTTTACCGCTTCGATTTTGAAAATGACCACAGCGGAACTGGGAATAAGAATTGAAAGCTTTAGCTCATTTTTCACTGAGATAAATGAAATTAGAAACATCAATTTTCTCAATTTATCAGGGCGCCAAAAAGCGTTAGCACTTACCGCTATTTATTTTATCCAGGGAGCAGAGCTTTTTTTGTTTGATGATGTGTTTAGCTTTTTAATCAAACATGAAGCCGGGTCGTGGAAGAAATTTATTGCGTATTTGGCTGATCAGGGAAAGTCTGTTATTTTAATTGATAACCAAACTTCAATAAATTCAAAATTGTGGAAAATGAAAAATAAAACAGTTTTAGCATGACAAACATTTTAAAATCAATACGCCAAAAATTTCCACCTAATTTTCACTATTTGGTCAGGCAGGAAAAAAATCGGATCGATGCTTCATTAGCTTCTTATTTTCAAAAGAGTCAAAAAAAACCGGACGATATTTATTTTACTGACGCGGAAAAAATTGGCTGGGTTCCTGAAGAGCTCCCGGGGATTTTTCTCAATGAGACTGTGGAGGCGGAAGTGGCTGATGCATTAGCAGCTAAAAATGGGAAGGCAATAGCAACTGATTTTCATTTTGAGAATAGCAGGGAACAGCTTCTTCGATTTGAATTGGAACATCTTGCCCTGAAGAATCCTTTCTATTTGTCAAAAGGTGAATCAAGAATGCTCTGGCTTCTGACCCAGTGGATAAAGCAGCCTGAATATTTTATTATGGGTAGTTTAAACACTTATTTGTCTTCAAAGCGAACCGGGCAGTTGATATCATTTTTCGAACAGCTAAACAACAAAAGCATAAAAAACCCAACCGTAATATTAGGCATCGGAAAAGGTGAATCAGATCATAGGTACGCGCCATTGCTGAAATGTCAAAATTGGAAAGTATTCCAGGAATGGATAGAATAAAAATGCATGACCAAATTAATTCAAAACTTCATTTCTTCTCAATTTTGTTTGCAGGATGTTCCGCGACTTTTTGGGCTGTGGCAGCGCGCGATTATTTCATCCCTGTTTCCTGGCTGTTAATTCTCATTGTTTTTGTTGTGCTAACGCAAAGAACCGGAATGAAAATTTTTGTGCAAAGATTTTCCGGAATTGGAGCAGTATTATTAATCGTTTCATTATTCCAAATAATTTTTCGCAGGCAGGGTGCTATTCTTTTTCAGTGGAATGAGTTCCCTTTAATTTATGCTGACGGGCTGCGTGAGGCTTTTTTGCTCTGGAACAGATTCCTGATGATTTTTATTTTGGCTTACCTTTTTTCTAAAATTCCAGTATTTGAGTTTTTTGTTTTTCTGAACAAGATTGGCATTACCATTCAATTTAGTTTGCTATTGTTAACCACCATTCGGTTTATTCCCTTTATGGCTTCCGAAATGAAGAAGGGCATGTGGACTTTGAAATTTCGGGGTGTAAATCTTTCTGATCTGAAATTAAAAGATAAATATTTAAACGTGAGAAAAATCTTGAAGCCGCTGCTTTTCCGCGGACTTCAATACGCGTCTTATTCTTCGCTGGCGCTGGAGATGAGAGGATACGGCAGCTATCAGCGAGTCAATTTCCCGGTGAAATATGCTTTGAAATTGTTGGATTATGTTGTTATAATTTTGGTAATAATATTTAATATCATCTCAGTATTTTTGGCTGAATTTTAGATTAGATGAAATAGTTTGATTACCCAATTGAGAATCAGCAGAATAAATCAGATATTCCGAGATTATATTTTCTTTTCCTAATATAATTTTGGTAATCCATAAAAATTCAAATAAGCGCGCTTCATCTACAAAAATTATGCCAACAAAATTAATTTATACTTGACAAAGTCCGTTAATTGTTTTATATTAACATTTGATTTTTAGTGCCAAAATTTGTGGGTTGTAACTAATTATTTTATAGCAAAGTAGATAGTCCCGCCAGGATGGATATCATGCTGAAAAAAAAAGATGTTGAAAAAATCGCCAAATTAGCGAGACTACGTTTTTCAGAAGATGAAAAAGAAAATATGGCGCGAGAGTTAAGCAAAATTCTGGAGTATGTTGACAAGATAAATGAACTGGATCTGGACGATGTTAAATCCGGTTCTGATGTTTTTGAACAGACGAATGGCTTACGTGAAGATAAAATAAAATCCGGTCTGACAACTGAAGAAGCTTTACAAAACGCGCCAGCAAGGCACGGGCAGTTTTTTAGTGTCCCAAAGGTGATAAAAAAAACAAGGAATTAATTTAATTTATATTGGATTATAATTATATGGACGCAGTTGGTATTATACCAGCGCGCTATCAATCAGCGCGGTTTCCCGGAAAGCCATTGGCTGATATTCTTGGAAAAACAATGATTCAGCGTGTTTATGAACAGGCGTTAAAAGCTGTTCGGTTGAGTCGGGTTATCGTGGCAACTGATGATGAGAGAATATACAAAGAAGTAAAGAGATTTGGCGGATTGGTTGAAATGACGTCAAAGGATGCTGCAAACGGCACCGAACGCCTCGCTGAGGTCGCGGCAAATTTAGATTGTTCACTCGTTGTTAATATTCAGGGCGATGAACCGCTTATCAACCCGGATGTCATTGACCAGCTTGTCGATTTAATGATGGAGAACCCGGGCGCGCCTGTGGGAACATTGGTGAAGAAAATAACTTCAGTTGATGTTTTGAAAAATCCCAATATCCCGAAAGTTGTGCTGGATAAAAATAAAAACGCGCTTTATTTTTCACGTTCGCTTATTCCGTTCGACCGAAATGAAACTGATTTAGCTGTTTCATTAAAAAATGATAACTATTATCAGCACATTGGAATTTATATTTATCAAAAAGATTTTTTACTCAAATTTATTCAATTACCAGAATCACAACTCGAGCAAATTGAAAAACTGGAGCAATTAAGGATTTTGGAAAATGGTTTTAAAATAAAAACCGCTTTAACAGACCGCGAATCAATCGGCGTTGACGTACCGGAAGATTTGGAACAAGGCGAATACTTCTGAAAAAGTCGATGTAGTAATCACAGAGGTTGGCGGCACTGTTGGTGATATTGAAAGTTTGCCATTTTTAGAAGCGATTCGGCAATTCAGATTGGACGTTGGTGTGGAAAATCACCTGAATGTCCACCTGACTTTAGTTCCGTTTATTCGTGCTGCTGGAGAATTAAAGACCAAACCCACCCAACATTCTGTCATGCGTTTGCGTGAAATTGGCATTCAGCCTGACATCCTGTTATGCCGGGCAGAAACCAGCCTTGACCAGGATTTGAAAAAGAAAATTGCTTTATTTTGCAGTGTGCCGGCGGATTCGGTTATCAGCGCTCCGGATGTTTCTACAATTTATGAGGTTCCACTTCAATTCAGATCAGGTGGTTTAGACGAAATTGTGGTCAATAAATTAAAAATACAATGCGATCGTCCAAAGCTGAAGGACTGGGAAAGATTTGTTGAAAAAATTAAACATCCGGCTTCGGAAGTAACAATCGCTGTTTGTGGTAAATACGTTGAATTACAGGATTCGTATAAAAGCATTGCTGAATCTTTTATACATGCTGGAGTAGAAAACGATGTCAAAGTTAAATTGAACTGGATCGAAGCTGAGAAGCTTGAAGAGGGTAATCACGCTGAACTGTTGAAAGATATATCCGGTTTGCTGATTCCCGGTGGATTTGGAAGCCGCGGTAGTGAAGGAAAAGTTCGTGCTATTCAATATGCCCGTGAAAATAATATTCCTTTTTTGGGGATTTGTCTGGGACTTCAAACTGCTATAATTGAATTTGCCAGGAATGTATGCGGATTGAAAAATGCCAACAGCACCGAATTCGATGAAGATACATCATACCCGGTAATTGATTTAATGGAAGAACAAAAACGCATAAAATCAAAAGGCGGAACAATGCGGCTGGGAGCCCAACCGTGTGAAATAGCCAGGGGAACGAAAACATACAAAATATATGGTAAGGAAAGAATTTCCGAACGGCATCGGCATCGTTACGAAGTTAATAATAATTTTAAAGATGTTTTACTGGAACACGGTATGATTTTAAGTGGCATTAACCCGGAGTTGGATTTGGTTGAAATGATTGAACTGCCCGACCATCCCTGGTTTGTTGCCGCGCAATTTCATCCCGAATTAAAATCACGGGCTTTGAAAGCCCATCCTTTATTCCGGGAATTTGTCGGAGCTGCTTCAAAGTATAGCAAGAAAAGATAAACAGCTGCAAACCGAGATCACGGAGTTCATTTAAATTGCTTTTATAACGGCAACAATAATTTGAAGCTTTATTAGTTAATTTTTTTCGCGGTGATTTTGTATCAGATTTGGGATATTAAAAATATTATGAAAACAGTAAGGATTGGTAAAATTGCTATTAATGAAAAATCTCCGCTGGTGTTGATCGCTGGACCATGCGTTATCGAGACGGAAAAAATTGCTCTGGATACAGCGGAAGAGATAAAAAAAATTACTGATGAATTAAAGATACCGTTCATTTATAAATCGTCTTTCACAAAAGCAAATCGCCAAAGTCTTACTTCATATACGGGACCCGGACTTGACTCTGGTCTCAAAGTATTGGAAAAGGTGAAAAAGGAATTTGATGTTCCTGTGTTGACGGATATACACACCGCTGTACAGGCAGCTCCAGTGGCGGAAGTTGTTGATGTATTACAAATTCCGGCTTTTTTATGCCGGCAGACCGATATCGTGGTCGCGGCAGCAAAAACGAATTTACCTGTCAATATTAAAAAGGGACAATTCATGGCTCCCGAAGATATGGGACCCATCACTAAAAAAGCACAGCTTTCCGGGAATGATCAAATATTGTTAACCGAGCGTGGCGCAAGTTTTGGGTATCACAATTTAGTTGTGGATTTTCGTTCCATCGCCATCATGCGAAAGCTTGGCTACCCGGTTATTTTTGATTCCACTCATAGCCTGCAATTGCCGGGTGGAATCAGCGGACAATCGGGAGGACAGCCGGAATTTATTTTCCCTTTAGCCCGCGCGGCAGTAGCGGTTGGTGTTGAAGTCATTTTTCTGGAAACACATCCCTGCGTGAATGAAGCGCTGTGCGATGCTTCAAATATGCTTCCACTGGAGCGCTTGAAGGAACTGCTTATCCAACTGAAACAGATCGATGAATTGAGAAAAGAAATCACTGATAATTAACAAGAAGACGAAGCTGGTTTTGGATATAAAAGATAAAATAAAAAATATTCGCTTATTGCTGCTGGATGTTGACGGCGTTTTAACTAATGGAGAAATCGCGTACGGCTTCGATGATCTGGAATTAAAAACATTCAATGTTAAAGACGGATTAGGCATAAAACTGGCAATATCTGCCGGGCTAAAAATTGGCATTATCACTGGCAGGGGATCGGAAGCCCTGGATAAAAGAGTCGCGGAACTGGGAATAGAAATATTTTATCAAAAAGTGCGGAATAAAATTATCCCTTTTGAAGATGTCAAGCGAAATTTGTCAATAGAAAATGAGCAGATCGCCTACGTTGGTGATGACCTCAATGATTTAAAAGTGATGAAGCAAGTTGGTTTAAAATGCACGGTGGCTGATGCAGCAGAAGACATCAAAGATATTGCCGATTATATAACAAAAAAATCCGGCGGCAAAGGCGCGGTACGGGAGGTCATTGAACTGGTGCTGAGAGGACAGGGAAAGTGGGAGCAGTCAATTGAAAATTTTTTAAAAGGAGATGAATAAGAAAGTGGGACGAAAAGTCTATATAACTGTATTTTTAATCTCTATTCTGATTTCATCAATTCCTGCTTTTTCGGCGCGGGATGAAAATAAGATTACGCTGGCGGTTATGGATTTCAAAAATAACAGCTCCAGGCTTCGCTATGACCGGTTGCAGATCGAAAAAAAACACGCGCGGGAAGTGGGCAGACTGGCTGGCGCCGAATATATTATAACCGGTGAGATAAATGTTACTTCAGGGCAGCTCAGAATTGATACACATATCATAAAAGTAGCAACCGGGCAAATTGTTGGGGAAAAAGTTTCCGGCGCGAGCTCCAATTTTATTGAACCAATGATTCACCTCCTCGCCAATAACATAATTTTTGTACTTACCGGAAACGGTAAGCGAACCGAGGTCAGGAAATTAACAACTTATTACGCGAACTGGATGCTCGTTTCCACAACCGGGCTGGTCGTAACAACGGCTTTATTTCACTCGGCATACAAAAGTAATTACGATAAATATCATGATGCCAGCAACCTGGGTGAATTTGACAACTATTATGATAAAGCAAACAAGAATTATAAAATACGCAACGTTTTTTTGGTCGTTAGCAGCGCTGCCGCAATTACAACTTTTATTTTGTGGCAGGCGGACCGGACTAAATCAAACCGGATTTACGCGCGAAACACCAAAAATATTCCTGGTCACCTACAGCCAAAATGGGCGCTGGGAGTATTAGCAGATGGTAGTCAATATGGTTTGTCACTCAATATACGGTTTTAAAGGGAGGGTATTGTGAAAAAAATATTGATGATTCTTTTTTTGTTGCCTTTCTTTATTGTGTGCGGTGATATTGACAGGGATAATGCACTTGATCCAAAAAACCCAAACAGCAAAACCGATCA
>NBLI01000138.1 GCA_002084535.1 Candidatus Zhuqueibacterota bacterium 4572_119 | reverse complement strand
GCAAAGATTGCACCGAGTCCCCCGGCGATAGGAAAAGCGATCGCTTTATAAGCTGCTAAAGATATAGTTGCTCCCTGTTCTTCGAACATATAAGTTGGCGCCCAACTCATGAATCCGTAACGCACAATGTTTAATCCAAACAATACAAAACCTGCAAACCAGATGTACGGATTTAACAGAGTGATCTTTAATGTTTCACGAAAACCAATGTGTTCATCTTTTCTAACCTGCGTATTTTCAATGCCTTTTTCCTGTTCTTCGAGACTTGGCAATCCTACTTCTTCAGGTGCGTTTCTGGCGCGAAGAAACCAGAAGATGGCAATAACTACCATTATAATTGAAGGAAGCCAAAAAGTAAAACGCCAATTAAAATACTTAATGATTGTACCTGCTAAAAGCCAAGAGATTGCCCCTCCGATAATATAGCAGGTGCCTAATCGTCCGGATATTCTACCTCTTATCTTTTGGGGAAACCAATTTGCCATTGCTTTTACAGTTGGTCTCCAGCCCATAGATTGGACGTAACCATTTATTCCCCAAAGGACAACCATTAAACCAATGATACCACCTGCAGATCCAAAAATAATATTTAATAATGCCGATGATATCAATCCGAAAGTTATGATCCTTCTTGAATTAATTTTGTCACCTAATTGCCCATTTATGAACTGCCCGATTGCGTACATAGCAAACAGGCTACTGAGAACAATGCCAAGGTTTGTTTTTGTGAAACCAAATTCTTCCATTATTCCGGGCAGAGCTACTGAGATGTTTACCCGACCCAGATAAAAAGAGGCATAGGTTATTCACATCAACCAGAACATTTTTTTTTACCATTGGTTGATCTGTAAACTGGTAGAATTTGTTACTCCTTTTCCTATGCTTTTCTCCTTTTGAATTTAATAAATGTTTTAAAAAAATTTGACTACCTGTTAATTTTTTCACATAAAGATCACAATATTTCTTGATAATAACAAATAACTTTTTTTATTAAAGCAAACGTTCTCCTACAAGAATAACATACTTAATATCAATAAGACAGTCACCTCTGACAATTTTCATGTTGTAAGCTTTTTTAAAATAATTAGGTGCGCATATATGCATTTCGAAAATTTTGTCCTGAATTTCAACTGGAAGACCACTCTTTTCAAGCCAGTTGTTTATGCTCATCCGTGGCATAACATAAGTATATAATTGAATATTTTTAAAACCAGCATTCTCCATTAAAGCTTCTAAATCTTCAGGCATAAATGTTAAGCGTTTTTCTTTTAGTTTGAAAATTTCGATATAGTCTTGCTTAACTTCCAAAGTTGGCGGTACTCCTTCAGAAAGGATAAATTTTCCACCAAGCTTGAGAATATGATAACACTCATTGACTGCTTCCTGCGTATTCTCCAATATATGATGAAAAACCATCCTGGCTGTCACCCTATCAAAAACAGATTCACTGAAAAAAGGATCTCTTACATCACGACGTATAAAATATTTGTTATCCTGCCAATTACTATGTTCCAGCATTGCTTGAGAAATATCAAGACCTATTACTTCATTCACATAAGGCGCTATTTTATGGAGGACAATTCCTGTCCCTGTTCCTACGTCCAAAACAATTTGGTCTGATTTGAAATCACCGACTTTGATGATTGCGTCCAAATAATTTTTTTCGTTTGCCCATTGGAGCTCGTTGTATTTATTTGCACGTATTTGCCAAAACTTTTCTTGATCTTTGCTTTCCATTATCTATTTCCTTGTATTTCGAATAATTTTATTTTTAATGTCCGATGATGATTGAGTCGGAAAGTAAGGTAAAACAATAACCTTCCCATTAATAGCTTTCATAAGCTCTCTGGCTTCATCGATTGCTTCTTGAGTATGACTGGAACTTTCACATAATATGTCAGGCTTTATTTGTTTCACATTTGGTAAAGGAGAATATGTTTCCTGGGCAACCGCCAGGTCCACATATTTTATTGAGCTTGCTAATTCAATTCTATCTTCAAACGTCAATATCGGTTTTGGCTTTTTTTCCATGACTGCTTCATCGGTGAGAATCCCAACAATCAATTTCCCATCTTCTCCTGCGAGAGCTTTTGCGTTTTTCATCATCAATAGATGCCCTTTATGGACTAAATCCAATACATAATACGAATAAACTATTTTCATTTTGCTCCTCAAGTTATTTTTTTATAAATTTCCAGGCATTACGGTAATCTTCAAATGTGTCAATATCTATCCATGTTCTCCAAATTTCTAATACATTTACTTTTTCTTTCCGGTTTAACAATTCAGCAATAAAATCAACAAATGAAGATTTTTTTATTTTTTTAGAATTTTGAAATTTTCGATTCGGATCGGGAAGATAAAGATTTTTATATATATCGTTAAGAATAGCACAAGCATTGGTGGATAGTTTAGCCAATCCAATAAATTCTGAAGTAGAATTGGTCCCGGATAGATTAGCGCCAGATGAATTAATATTAATCTCCTGCCCTTCATCTGATAATGTTATCAATTCAGGGGGTAGAGGATGCTTTTCCTTGCTATCTTGATAATGTTTTTTCCAACCTCTATCTACGACTAAAGTATTTTCATTTTGTTCTTCTATAAGTCTTTTAAGTGTTACAATTTCAAAAAGAATATCGCCATATAAAATAATAGTATTGTTATCCATGAATTCGAGAGCTGAGAATAAAGAGACCAAAATTCCTGTATTCTCATAGTTCTCATTATCAAAATAGAACAAATTAGGATAATTTATTTGGTGATTTTTGTAACCCCGTACAACGGCAATATCTTTAATGCCAACTTGTCTTAACATTTCAACCTGCCGTTGGAGTACTGTTTTTCCTTTGATGTCTAGCATAGTCTTGGGTATTTCTTCTGTGAGTGGAAAAAGATTACTGTCTTTTCCAGCGGCTAATATAACCGCCTTAAATTTGGTTTCAGTATTTGATCTAAAATGACTATCAATTTCTTCATCCAGTTTTTTTCTAACCCACTCTGAAAAATTAATTTTACTAGACTTAAGCCATTCTTCATGGCGAATTGATATTTTAATTGTTTTTGAGATTTTACTCATCGGGAACCAAATTATTATATTGTAATTAGAATTTATAGCGTATGTACGTACATACTTATAATATACATATTATTTTTAAATGTCAAGGAAAAAATGAAAATTGTAACTATCCAGTAAAGCAAAAAATAAATAAAATAATTATAACTGTTTAGCCTATAAATCCTGCATGCTTTAAACGGGAATCCCATATTGTTTAAAAGAATAGATTGCAGGCATGCGGGAAGGACAGCTACGGACAGACACTAATTATAATGCGGCGTACTTCATAAGAACGCCGCATTCATATTTAACTATTTATCTTGAGGAATTGCTTCATGTTTTGGCCAGGGTCTGGGATCAGATTTAATCTTCTTCATTAAAACCTCAATGGCTTTTTCCAATTGCGCATCATAGCCTTTGGATACTTCAACCGGATCCAGGTCAACAATGATGTCCGGAGTTACGCCAGTGTTTTCAACAATCCATTTGCCGTTGGGATCATAAATGCGGTAGTCAGGGCAGGAAAGTCCGCCTCCATCAATCATTGATAAAAACATGGAAACGCCAACTAATCCTCCCCAGGTGCGTGTTCCGATGACAGGTCCCATCTTTTTCATTTGGAATTCCATGGGCAACATATCACCGCCTGAACCAGCCTGTTTATTAGTAATACAAACAGTGTGTGCCCGTGTGATTACAGCTGGAGTAGTTTGGTCATGAGAATAGCGGCGAGTCCAGTAAGCCAAAACTTTTTTATCCAATCGTTGCAGGAAAATATCCGGGTCAAGCCCACCACCATTAAAACGTCCATCTACTATTATTCCTTTCTTCCGTGTCTGTGAATAAAAGTATTTTGGAAATTCTCTCGCTGAACCCAGGTAAGTATCAGGCAAATGGATATATCCAATTTGTCCATTGGATTTTTCATCTGCTAAAAGCCGGTTATGTTCAACCCAATCCAGATATCGCAAAGTATATTCACCTCGCAGTGGTTTCACTGTGTATTCCTTTGCGCCCTCTTTTGTGGGTTTGTTATTGACTAAAATTGAGATTTGTTTTTCTGCGAGATTTTGAAAATAGCTGTAAATGTTTTTATCTGCAGTTACCTCAACGTCATTGACTGCCAACAGGTAGTCACTTTCATTTACGTGAACACCCGGTTTTGTTAATGGTGGAAACACCTGTGAAGTCCAATCTGAAACCCGATATATTTTTTTAAATTGGTAACGGTTGTTCTTTTTATTTATCTTCCAGTCAACACCTAATAATCCGATATTGACACGATCGGCTGTGCGCTGAACATCACCGCCGAAAACATAAGTATGAGAGGTATTCAATTCACCGATTAGTTCACCAATAATAAACTGAATATCCTGGCGACATGAAGCAAAAGGAATTAATTTTCCATATTTTTTCTTCATCGCATCCCAGTCTAAACCGTGCATATTTTCATCATAATAAAAATCCCTTTCCATTCGCCAGGTTTCGTTGAAAATTTGAGTCCATTCCTTTATGGGATTAAGCCAGATTTTCAAGTCTGAAAGATCTAGTTTTTTCCCTTTGGAATCTTTGGCGCTGGACTTGATGATGCCCACTGAATTTCCTTTTTTATAAACGATTGATGAACCATCACTAGAAATTTTATAGCCGTCAATACCTTTTATTACATTACTTTCTTTCTGATCTTCAAAAGAAAAAGAAAACAGATCCATTGCACCAAATGCACGGAATTCAAATCTATTAAAATCTCCTTCATCTTTATTCATAAAAAATAAGGATGATTCATTAACAGCAAGATTGCGGTAATTTCCGCGAGGTATGGGTAGTGCTTCAATTCTTTTTGTAATACCATTGAAATCAATTATGATATTTTTTTTCTTCTTATCTTTAGAATCGCCGCTTTCTTTTGCATCTTCAACTTCTGTTTCATCGCTCTTAAATTTCAGTAGAGATTCTCCATCCTTTTGCAAAGTAACATAATAAATTCCAGCTACTTTTTTGTAAGTCATTTCCCATTCAAAATCACAAAATGTGGGATCAAAACGGCGGTTGGAGATGAAAAACAAGTATTTCCCATCTTTGGAAAAGACCGGGTTAAAATCATTAAAAATACCTTTGCTGATACATGTTGATTTTTTTGTTTCCAGAGAATAAATATATGCCTGGTACGTCAAATCTTTATTCATTTTTGAGTAAGTGATATATCGACTATCAGGCGACCAGTTGAAATCGAAGATTGGTTTCAAATCTAATGAAACATCGACATTTTCAAAATGTGCTTTGTCAACCTCTGTAATTTTTTTGGTAGAAACATCTATATAGTAGCAACGAAGTGTTTGATCAGCGAAAGCGATTTTTTTGCTGTCAGGTGACCAGCGCAGGGTATGGCGATAGCCATTTTTATTTCTTGTTAAACGAACTGCATTGGTCTTTCCTTTTGGATCGATGATATAAATTTCATACTCACCACTTTTATCAGAAAGGTATGCGATTTTTTTGCCATCTGGTGACCA
>NBLI01000137.1 GCA_002084535.1 Candidatus Zhuqueibacterota bacterium 4572_119 | reverse complement strand
TGCTGGTACTGGCATCTTTGCTTTTGTTCAGGGACAAATTTCAGTCTCCCCCGGAAAAGCCGGACCCTGACCTTCTTGCCAAAGTCGGTTCTCATGAAATTCGTCATTTCCAAAACCTGATGATTGTCGATGCCGGGCTGCATGAAACTGGCGGAAATGTGCACCAGCAATCCCAGCCGGGCGTAACGGCTGCGTCCTTCCAGCCAGCCGCAAATGTTGGGCGCTAATTTTATCCTTTCCCGTGTAATACCCAAAATGGTTTCACCGGGCATGAGCACCATACCGTCGGGTGCGTGCCGCAATTCGGTCATTTCTTCGTAATTTGAGGAATCGTTTACATCGACAATATCATGAACTTTTTTAAAAATCCGAAAGTTTTCTCCCAGGTGCAAATCCACGGAACCGGGTCCGATCATGGTTTTATCAAAGGGCGTAATTTCAATGGCGCCGGATTCGATTTTTTTTATAATTTCATCCCTTGTTAAAACACTCATTCTACCTCCAATATTTTATAATTACTTTTTTTTGTAAAAAACTCGATAAATATAATTTGGAATGCAATGGTTTCACAAGCTGCCCGTGAACAACTAAAAAATCGATTTTTCAAATTACGTGGACAGTCTGTAAAAGCGAATTACTCTATGTGTCATTTCGAGTGAACCACGCGAATGCGGGGTGAGACGAGAAATCTATGGTAGCACTTCAATCCAGATTTCTCACCCCTTCGGGGATTCGAAATGACTGTGTTTTGTTGCTCAAATAAAGGCAATGTATGGAGGTGAATAATGGTCAAAGTCAAAACCCTCATTTTGTGTTTATTTATTATTTTTTCTTCTTTGTGCGCCTTTTCAATTGAAGCTGATAAAGAGACGACAACCTGGACAATCGATGACGTTCTGAACCAGGAAACAGCCGGCAGTTTTGATATTAGTCGGTGCGGCAAAAAAGTTGTCTGGGTAAAGACCCGCCCGGATAAAGAACAAAATGTCAAAGTTGGTGACATTTATTTGTCGTCGCTAATTGATAGCTTTCAAGTCCAATTAACGCGCGGTAAATATAATGACCGTAATCCGAAATTTTCACCCGATGGAAAATATATCGCTTTTCTCTCTTCTCGGGAAAAAGAGAAGGGCGCGCAAATTTGGCTGATGAATTCTTTAGGTGGGGAACCCTGGGCTTTGACTAAGTTAAAAAATGGTGTTCAGTCGTTTCAATGGCGCTGCGCGAATAACATCATTTTTACCGCACGGGAAAATCCGACTAATTTTGAAAATGAATTAAAGAAAAAAAAAGATGACGCCCGTGTCGTAGGAGACCAGGAACATTATTGGGCGGTCAGGCTGTTTCAGGTCAATATTAAAACAAAGGAAGTCGAACGGCTTACTGTTAATTCCGGGAAAATTTCGGAATTTTCCCTTTCGCCGGACAGCAAATGGGTGGTCAGCAGTGAAAGCCAAAATGTGCACTATCCTTACGATCACAAAATCCCACCGAAACAATTTTTATACAATTTGCTGGAAAATACGCGCCAGGAGATTTTCACAAAGAAGAATATGAAACCGTCTTCTTTTGTCTGGGATTTGGAGAGCTCTGGTTTTTATTGTTCACAGCCGATTTCCAGTGATCCTGATGATGATTATGTCAGTGTCCGGACGCTTTATTATTTTGATATCGAAACAAAAAAATATCAACAAGTCCCGCTCGAATGGAAGTGGCACCTTGGGTTTTTCGGCTATCAGATAACAAAAGAAGGGCTGCTTGTTTCGCTGGCAAATGGCACGGTGAATAAGCTGGCATTTTTTAAAAAAACCGGAACAACGTGGCAGCGTACTTTTCTGAATGATACAAACGGAAAAAATATTTTTGTGAACGCGGTCAATAAAAAGGGCGATATTGTTTTATTTACTTATTCCACAGCGAGTTTGCCGCCGGTTATTAAAACGGGTTTTATCGAAGGAAACAAAATTACACATCAGAAAACTATAATTGAGATAAACAAATATTTACAGAAGAAAAAAATCGCCAAATCAGAAGTGATAAGCTGGAAGGGAGCCAAAGGCGATTTGGTTGATGGCATTTTGTATTATCCGAATGAATACAACGAAGGAAAAAAATATCCGCTCATGTGTGTGATTCATGGCGGTCCAGCCGGCGCTGATATAGACCGTTTTAGCGAGCGTTGGTCAAATTATCCCAATCTGCTGGCGAGTAAAGGGTGCTTTGTGTTGAAGGTCAATTATCACGGCAGTGGTAATTACGGGCTGAAATGGGTGGAGTCGATTAAAAAGCATTATTACGAATACGAAGTACCGGATATTTTGAACGGCGTGGATTTTTTGATAAATAAGGGATTGGTCGACGCCGATAAATTGGGGATCATGGGCTGGAGCAACGGCGCCATTCTTGCCATTGCCTGCGTGATTGAAACCGACCGCTTTAAAGTTTGCGCGCCCGGCGCCGGTGATGTGAACTGGACCAGTGATTACGGGAATTGCGCTTTTGGCGCTGGGTTTGACAACGCCTATTTTGGCGGTCCGCCCTGGAAGCGTTTGAATCACTACATTAAAAAATCTCCCTTGTTTAAAATGGAAAAAGTAACCACGCCAACGATCATATTTTTCGGCACCAATGACACGAACGTTCCCACGCAGCAGGGTTGGGAACATTACCGCGCCTTGCAGCAAATCGGTAAAGCGCCGGTGCGTTTTTTACTATTTCCCGGAGAGCCGCATGGCTTTCGCAAGCTGTCTCACCAACGGCGCAAAATGGAAGAAGAGCTTGCCTGGTTTGATAAATATTTGTTCGAAACTTTTGAAAAGCCGAACGAATCGTTTAAGAAGGATTCGCCACTGGCGCTGGAATTTGCCAAAAGAAAAATGTCGAAAATTACTGGATATTTCGGTGTTAAAGAAAAGGGCTTTCTTGTTCCCGAAGTAATTAAGGTCAATGAAAATCTCAAGATTGGGGCTTTTGAAGTTACGCGGGCTCAGTTTATGGTTTACAACCACTATCGGACTTATCCCTATGGCGCCGAAAATTTTCCTGTTAATCGAATCAGTTTTGGGGAAGCAAAATCCTACTGCCGCTGGCTTTCCAACGTGACCGGGAAAAACTATGATTTACCAACAAAAGAAGAGATGCAAATGTTGGTGAAAAAAAATAAATCAAATTTCAAGTATGAAAACACCCTCGATTACTGGGCAGGTTATGCTGTCACTCCGGACGAGGCGGCGGAGCTGGATCCGAAAATCGCGGAATTGGAATTGAGCGGATTGCTGTTGACAGAAGTCGGCGCGCGAAAACCTATTTCAGAGGAGCTGCTAATTTTTGACATCGGTGGCAACGTTGCGGAATGGTGTGTCAGCGAAAATGGGGAAGGAGAAATTTTGGGTGGTTCCGCGGTGACTCCGTTGGATGAAAAGGCTGAATATAGGCCGCCGCGGATGGAGTATGTGGGATTTCGGGTGGTGTTGCGGGAGTGAACTTACTTTTTTCTAATAATATGTGAGTCAACTCTAAAAAGGTAAAAACCAGGTATTTTTTAATCAAAACAAAAACTGTTTATATTGAAGTTATAGCACCATAATTTATGAAAAATCTTAAAATACCTGGTTTTTAGAATGGACTCATATGTGAAAAAATAAAAGCCCCACAGCTTAATTCCTTGTTGTTTTAGAGTTAAGGCGTAAGCCTTTTAAAAAGAGGAGCAAATATACAATTTCATTATTGAGAAAAATTTCATGGAGGAAAAAATGAAACAAACATTAGTCAAATCTTTTTTATTTATTTCTATTATCGGTCTTATTTTTTCTGCATGTCAGAAAGGTGGACAGAATATGTCAAAATCGTGGTTAAAAACTAACAAAGTAATTGCCAGCTTAAAAGAAAAATTTGGTGATGAATTTGCTGACAGAATCGAAACTGGTGTTGCCCAGGCTGCGGACCTCTGGACTAAAGAGGACGGAACCGCGGAAGATTTTGCCTCATTTTGTGAAGCTAATTTTATTACCGATGAAGAAGTATTAAATCAAACATTTTTACGCTTTGATAAAAATCTGGAGCAAATCAACGGGCTCAATCTGGAAATGCTGCGTACCTTGCAAGAGCCGGTGCAATTGGAAATTGGACAGATACTTCCCGTGGACATGCTATTTGCCAATTACGATCCATTCGCTCATGTGGGCGATGATCTGTTTAAAAATAAGATCGCTTTTGCGGCGCTTTTAAATTTCCCACATTTTTCACTGAAAGAACGGCTCGAATTTGGATCCGAATGGTCAAGGGAAGATTGGGCAAAAGCAAGGCTGGTGCAGCGATTCAGTACCAGGATTCCCTCGCATGTGTTACAGGGAATATCTGAAGCCATGGTGGCGGCAGATAATTATATCAGTAATTATAATATTCACATGCACCATCTGCGAACACCCGATGGAGACAGGCTCTTCCCTGAAGGCTTAAGGCTGATCACTCACTGGGGACTGCGGGATGAATTAAAAGCCCAATACGCGAACCCAGAAGGGTTAGAAAGGCAAAAAATGATTAAAAATGTAATGGAACACATTATTAATCAAACCATTCCTGAAGTCGTCATCGATAATCCAGAGGTCGATTGGGACCCGGAAAGCAACACGGTTACCAACTTAAATAATGAAAAAATAAGCGATGCCGCAGAACCCAATACCCGTTATGAACACTTATTAAATATTTTCCAGGCTCAAACAAAGGCTGATCCGTATTCAAATCTGGCAACTTATATTGACAGAAAATTCCAGGAAACACGCGAAATCCCGGAACAACAGTTTGAAGAATTGCTCACTGAAATTTTGTCGGCAAATGTGGCAAAGGATGTCGCCGGATTGATTAAAAAAAGGCTTGGCAGGGAACTGGAACCGTTTGATGTTTGGTATAATGGATTCAAACCGCGTGGCGCTTACGACGAACAAATACTGGATGAAATCGTCGGGAAGCGTTATCCCAATGTTGAGAACTTCCAGAAAGATATTCCCTACATTTTGCGTAACCTCGGGTTTACGCCGGAAAAAGCAAAATTTCTGGGCTCGAAAATTGTGGTTGATCCATCGAGAGGAGCCGGACACGCCATGGGCGCCGCCCGCAGGGAAGACAATGCTCATTTGCGCACTCGTATCCCTGAAACAGGGATGAAATATAAAGGATATAATATCGCTGTTCATGAACTTGGGCATAATGTTGAGCAGGTTTTATCCTTGAATGGAATGGATTATGTTTTGTTGGAAGGTGTACCTAATACTGCTTTTACAGAGGGATTTGCTTTTGTTTTTCAAGGGCGTGATTTAAGTTTACTTGGTTTGAAAAAAGAAGATCCAATGGCTGAACACATGAAAGCTCTGGATACGTTTTGGGGGACTTTTGAAATCGCGGGTGTGGGAATTGTCGATATGCGCATTTGGCGGTGGATGTATGAACATCCAAAAGCAACCCCGGAACAACTGAAACAGGCGACAATTCAAATAGCTAAAGACGTGTGGAATGAGTTTTTTGCACCGGTGTTGGGAATGGAAGACCAGATTTTACTGTCCATTTATTCGCACATCATTGATGTGGCTTTATACACACCGGATTATTCATTGGGTCATATCATTTCTTTTCAAATCGAACAATATCTTAAAGATAAAAATCTGGGTACGGAGATGGAACGCATGTGCAAACTGGGTTCCATTACCCCGGATGCCTGGATGAATGCCGCGGTTGGTGAAGGCATTTCCACAGCGCCGTTGATTAGCGCTGCTGAACTGGCGGTGAAAAAGCTGAGGTGATTAATATTCATTATTAATGCTAAAATGTAAATGTCTTATAGGACGGCTGACACGGATCGCGCTGATTTTTACAGTTTTTTAACTGCCTAAATCTGTGTCATCCGTGATATCAGTGTTCTATTCTTTTTTACTTTACCCTGTTTAAGTTTGTTTTTTTCAGTCGAAAAACGAAATATAAAAAAATACAACTTGGAGGAATAATATGGCAGGTTTTGAAGGGATTAAATGGGCGACAAAACAGATGCGTTATTTGCTTAAAGACAAAACATTTAATATTGCTGGTTCTGACGATAAAGTTTTTGCCGTTTCCCGGTCGATTCATTATGGATTGTGTCTTACGTTTGAGGGAATTCGGTTCTTTGCTAAAAAAAATGAAACGGGGAAAGTCGAAGTTAATTTTCTAAATTTAAGAAAAAATTTAAATCGTTTCAAGCGTGGTATCTCATACAATTTAAGCAGTTCACAGCAATATTTCATCCCTGAAGTTGAACAAATGGAAGAAATATTTTTACAATATTTGCGAGATCCCTCGATGATGGAATTTTTATCGGAAATGGCAGACCTGAAAGCGCAGGGATATTTACGCCCGTTTACCGTTGATGAAACGCAATCGATTGGT
>NBLI01000136.1 GCA_002084535.1 Candidatus Zhuqueibacterota bacterium 4572_119 | reverse complement strand
CCAAAGCGCTTCAATTTATTTATTGGATTGTTCATTAGGCTTTACAATGTTGTTGATGCAATACCAGGTAAATTTGAGATTGTCATTGTGTCCTTTTTCGAGGACATTGTTGTTCAATCCGGATTTGTCAATATATGAAAATCGTTTTTCGTATGAAAATTCTTCCATTATAGCCTCAAAGTCCAGTTTTTGTTCTTTCGCTTTCTTCAGCGATTCCCAAACATCTTTCATATATCTGTAGTAGAGAGAAATATAATCTCCGGTCATCTTCCCGTTATGGCAATCGTAAACCCATTCGATTTTATTTGCACCAGAAAATAATTCATTTAATACTGATAGCCATCTGTCCCCATCAAATTTTGGCTTGAACGCAAATCCGAAATATCCTTTGTAAAACAGATCGCCGGAAAAAAGAACTTTTTCTTCAGGGCAGAAAATTAGAATATCATCACCAGTGTGAAGCCCTTCACCAAAATAAAAGAGATTAAGTGTAATGTTTCCTAAATCGAGAATCACTTTGTCATTGAATGTAATATTAGGAAGTGTAAGCACATAATTATTTTCATAATCATCGAGCATTACTCTGCCTGTTGTTAAGTAATCATTCAGTCTTTCATATTGCTCTGATCCTGTTTCTGTCATGGCAAGCTGCTTTTTCCAACGAATCATTTGATTAGCTCTGCGTGTTTTAATAAATTTTTGTCTATTATCAGCCCATTGCTTCATTTTAGCGGGAGTCTTTTGATGCGCGATTATTTCAGCTTCGGGAAATATTTGATTCCCGCTTGTATGATCAAAATGGTAATGCGTATTAATCACATAAGTAAAATCATTTCTTCCAAATTCATGTTCAATGATTTTCCGATATTCCTTTGTTAAGGTTGGGGCTTTGCCCGCGTCTATCATCACAATACCTTTCTCTGTCGCAATGGCGATCACCTGATCTTTGTAAATTTTTCCTCCCCATACAATAAGCATTCTGTCGCTAACTCTTTCATATTCGATATGAACTTTGTCAACTTGCGCCAATGAATTTGAATAAAAAAAACATGAAACAATCAATAGTCCCCAAATTGATTTTATTTTGTTAAATATTTTTTCCATTTTATCTCCAGAATATTTTTGAAATAGTTTTACGCCTACAATATGTTATTTCTATTTTCTTTGTGTTCGCTTTTTACGAGTTTCTCAGGGTTTAAACTGATCTTTGGCGGGCTTTTTTCGAGTAAAGAGATAGTATATAACAATAAAAATCGCCGCGATGATGCTTACTATTCCTCCACAACCCCGTTCTCCAAGCGCATGAACAAAAAGTACAGAAACAATTCCAATAAATGTGGGAAAAATAAATCCCCATAAAAATGCTTTCCAATAGCTATAACCTTTATTGCGGGCAATAATACCTGCCCAGCAACCAATATGCCCGATAATACCCAATCCTCCAATATGAGCAAAAAAGTAATGTGTCCCAAAATCATGAAAGGCAAAAAAACCCGCAAAGCCAAAAACAATTAACCCAACAGAAAGTAAAAGTATCCTGATTTCGATTGAGATGTCATTGGCTGCTTCTATTTTCTTTAACATTTTGACTTCCTATATTTTTTAGCTGGTTTGTCAAAAATTGAATTTTTCAACACCCTGCGTTTTATCTATAATTGATTTGTCCGCCCAATAAAGGATTTCTTTTTCATCCTTGAGATTAGAAAAAAAGAAAAAATTCCTATCGGGAGAAATTCCCGGAAACCTGGTGAATGACCTGTTTATGTGTTTGCCTAAATTTTTTGCGTTTGTCCAACCACCGTCTTTCTCTTTAAAACTTATATACAATTCTCCATGTTCACAGAAACCGCCTGGTTTTTCGGAATAAAAAATTAAGAATTTTTCATCGGGATCGATAAAGGGGAACGCGTCAACGTATTGAGTGTTAATTTCTTCGCCAAGTTTTATCGGCTCTGAATATTTTCCATTGGCAAATTTTGAGCAGTAAATATCCCATAATCTGTTTTTTTCTTCACCCCGGAACATATAGTATATGTTACCGCTTTTTGCTATCGTTGGAAACCATTCTTGAAATTCAGTATTTATTTTGGAATCAAGTTGAATAGGAGCCTTCCATCCATCTTCTGTTTTTTCAACAAACCAAATATTCGCGTCAGTTGTTTCATCATTTTTATGTTTGGGTTTACATGAAGTAAAGAAAAGACGTTTGCCATTATGTGAAAAACGGGGTCCGCCTTCTCTGTATTCCGATGAAAAGGGGGCGAGTCCTGGTTGGGTCCATGTTCCGTCTTCGAATTTTATGAACCAAATTCTTTCCTGACTGATACCGGAAATAGTAGAAAACCGTGACCAGTAAATTTCTTTACCATCCGGCGCGATCGCGACGCAGCTATGAATTTTGTCTTCGGTATTGACAATTCCCGGAGCAAAAACCTGAGGTTTTTTTCCCGGTAGATGCAAGCCGGGATAAATGGTTTTTGGCGCGGGAAAATCATTTTCTTTTATACAACTATTAATAACTAACATGAATGATAAAAGTAAATGTAAGGCAATAATCAGTTTTTTCAAAGTCGTTCCTTTCTATTCTATCGCATAATATTAGATTTTAGATTATTAATTATTTTCGTATCCATCCAATACGTATAATAATTGCCTTTCCTCGAGCTTGTAAAAAACAGGTATTTTCCGTCAGGAGAAATCCCTGGAAAAAGTTCTTCCGCTGCTGTATTTATTTTATTTCCCATGTTTTTAGCTTGCGTCCATGTACCATCCTTATTTTGAAAGCTAATGTAAAGATCATTTTTGCCAAATCCATCACTTTTGTCTCGGACACAAAAAATGATGAAACTTTCATCTGCCGCAATGAGTGGATCAACTTCATCATAATCCGAATTTATTGCTTTGCACATAATCCTTGGTTCTGCGTACTGCCCTTTCACAAGTTTTGAATAAAAAATATCATTGTCTCCATTTCGGTTAGAGAAAAAATATAAATTCCCATTGCTTGATAAAGTTGGATGTCCATCTGTATCTTTTGAGTTGATGCAATCGCCCGGATATTTTGGCTGCTCCCAACCGTTTGCAGTTCTCACAGCAACAAAGATGTCCACGCTATTTTTATTGTTTCCTTCATTAATATTTGATCTGTTTGAAGCAAAGGCAAGTGTATTTCCGTCCGGTGATAAATGAGGATTCATATCATTGGCTGAGTTAATCGAGAAAGGGACGACTTGTGGGGTCGTCCAGTTATCTTTTATCAGTTTCATAAACATTATTTTCCCCGGAGTGTTTCCCCTAAAATAGCACTCGTTTCCATCAGGTGTAAAAGAGATGCAGTTTTTAACAATCCCTTTGGCAAAAATAATTGGCACAGCTTTCGGTGGATTTTGTCCGAGATATTGTCCATAAAAATGTTGGGAACTAATCTTTTGAGCACAACCTGAAGGCAACAAAACAATAAAAAGAAAAAATTGGATATGAAGAACAAAAATTTTCATAGGATTTTCCAGTAATTAATAGTCAAGCTGGAGAATTTTATGATTTTTAATATTTTTCGTGTATTTATTTACTGTTGGCTATTCCACTAAACTATAACGAATTAGCCTCACCGGCTCATCTTCGCTCCTGATGATTTTATAAAATTTCCCATGAAAATATTTGAAACCATCAAAACTAAAGATTGCCTTTTGGATTTCTTCATAATTTTTTTTGTAAAGCATCCCCATGATGCCCTGATCCAATGAATTTTCAAAAACAACAAATCCATCAGGTAGTTGAGCTATTGAAGTGAAAGCCGGCATAAATTTAGGGAACGAAATTTTTTCCATACTTCTCTTCATGATTCCGGGCATAAAATTAGCTCTGCCGGAGAATCTTTCTATCGTGGTTTCAATCCATTCGGTTTTAGCCTTTACCGGTACTTTTTGCTGTTCGGCTTGTTTAATGATTTCAGTAATGAAATTACCATTATCATCGAAAACAGAAATTTTATATTCAGCGTTGTATCCAACATATAACCTGTCCCCAATTACGTTCCAAACGATTTGTGGGGCAAAGGGGATTTTTTGGGTTACTGCCTGTCCTTGGTCATTGGTTGTAATCCAGGCATAATGTTCTACCGGTCTTTCGTAAATTGAATTTTTTAGCACATTCAATTCCGCGTCATACAGGCGCAACTCAAAAATTGATTGAGTTATTTCCTTGTGCCTGTCTATTTTTGCAATCTCAATGACCAAATGACCGGAATCAAACATACCAACACGGATCACTGGCATTCCGATTTTAACTGAATTTATGAATTTTCCATTTTTGGTGAATTTAGCAATATTCCTTAATCCCATATCAGCAACATATATTTCATCATTTTTGGAAACAACAATAGCATTTGGAAAGGCAAAATCCCCTGGTCCCTGACCTTTTTGCCCGAATTGGAAAACTGGATTTCCTGAACGATCAAAAACTTTGATCTTTTGGTCGCTTCCGTCAGCACAATATATTTGACCGTCTTTATCAACATAAAAATCCTTTAGCGAATTGAACCATCCACCCTCTAATTCGGTATTCTGCCCAATTGTCAATTCCTGTTTGAAAGTAATATTTTTGACTTGTGGCTGCTGTGAGCAAAATAAATTCAGAATGCCGAACATCAAAACAAATAGAGTTATTTTCATTACCTGTTTCATTTTCAAATTATTGTTTTTAAATTATGAAATTGAAATTTTGATAACTTGGAGTCATTTTTTGAAAGCATATTTGTGATCGAAAAATGGGCAATAAATATTTTTTAGTAAGGTCATAATTTTTCTTCAAATGATACCATGAAAATTATCTAATTTTCTCGTAATCAAAAATATAAGTCTGCGTTTTACTATCTGAAAAATCCCAATGAATCCTGATTACGTTTTTGTTTATATCATTTGAAAAGGTAATCACAGCCTTTTTACTGTTCTTGCCTTTATAATATCCATTTTGTAGAAGATCATTTTTATCATATACAAAGTGAATTTCGCCAGTGAGCCAAAAATCCATATTATCATAATTGGCAGAAATCAGCAAACCTCGCTCATCATATTGATAGGTTTCACGGCTCAAAGCACCGTCAGATCGTTTGAGAATTTTTTGTTTCAATTTTCTATTTTCAAAATAATCGTAATCGCAAATTGCCGAAAGCCCGCTCGAATATTGCCGGTAGGATTTGATCAGTCTGTTTTTATGGTCATATAAATAATGGGTTTCGGTAGAAAGCCCGTCAGAACGCCTGAAAATCTTCTTTCTCAATTTACCTTCATCATCATATTCATATTCGGAAGGACCTCCTGTTATATTTGAATAATCATATTTTTCAGCCGTAACCCTGTATTCGGGATTTGTAATAAAAACATTTCCTGATGTATAAGGTTCGATATTGTTGGTTTCCCGGACGACGTATTCATAGCGGAAGGTCTGATTCCAGGTTCCTGAAAAATCCCAATATTCTTTGATGAGGTTGTTATTTTCATCGTGCTGCCCTTACGACCATCAGAGCGTTCGTATGATTGGTAAATCAGATTTCCTTTACTGTCATATTCATAAAGTTGTGTAGAAAAAAGACTGTCAGAAAATTCACGATATTTTTTTTCAAGATTACCATTTTTATCATAAGTGTAGAAATTTATTGAGCTGCGGCTGCCATCCAATAGCTCCCAAACTGCAACAGTCAGATTCCCGTCTTTGTCAGAATCAAATGTTGTGACACCCTTTTCTCCGCTGGAGTTTTCATAGTGAAGTTTAAATAATCGGTATTCCTGTCCCTTGGATGTTGTTTGTGTGGTAGATCTGTCTTTGCAGAAAAAAAAGAGACATGGTATGAGAAAAAAATAAATCAGGAAAATAAAATATGATTTCGAGTGTTTCATCTTTGATAATCCCTATATTGGTATTTGTAATAAGAAAATAAACAGCTCTGATTAATAGCGGTAATATAATGTATTTCCAATCTTAAAAGTATTTTTATTGAGCATCTCGATGATGGTGTTCTCCCAGGATATTCTTGATTTATCTTCCGGGTATATCAGGGTGGGGGAGTGCCGGTACTGCAAACATTCCCATTTATTTTTGCCTAAATACCGGATATTTCGGAACTTTCCCGCGGGCACCATATTCCCGTTCATATCCTTAAAGCTGCCCGAACCCCATGAATTTGTACCCACTTCTGTAATATGCGTTTCCAATCCATCATTCGCGTTACGCCAGTAACCCACAATAGAGGAGGCGCTGATTTGGTAACTATCGTCTGCTGGTACAGAGTTATTGATTATATCTTTAGTATTTGTTAATTGTTGGCTGCATTGAAAAGAAAATACCATTAAAAAAATCACTAAGCAAAAAATGGAAAATTTTAATGATTTCATAGTCATCCTCTAAAATAGTTTTAATCTTTTGTATCAGTGATTATTTCAAAAATAAAAGCTTTTTTGTTAGGCTTGTGTTATTTGATTCTAATCTGCAAATATAAAATCCGGAACTGACTTCAATTTTTTGAGCATCACGTCCATTCCATCTAATATAATGGTCACCAGGGGAATAATGAACAGAATTAATTATTGTTGTAATCAATTCTCCATTAATATCAAATATTTTCAATTCTATATTTGCTGGTTTTGGTAAATGGAATTTAATCGTGGTTGACGAATTGAATGGATTGGGGTAATTTTGAAAAAGTTCAAACTCTGATGGTTTAGTTGTTTTAAATTTTTTAACGCTTGTTGGAACGATTCTCCATAGGCTTAAACTGTCCAGTACAACAGATGAAGCAATTGCTTGGAAATATTGAGCCTGACTTGAGGGAATGCTGTTATAATAAGTTGATGATAATTCTTCCTGAAATAATGTGGCGTAAAAAACACAAGCTGCCAGATATGAGCCCTTAAGGGACGCGTGACTCATGTCCGAATGGAACAATTCAATCTGTGGATTTTCCCGGATGACACGATACCAGGACCAGCCCACAGGCGCTATAGTCAAATCCAGGTCACTGGCAAATATCAGGGAGTTTTGATATATTTTTCCCTGCATATCTTCGTAAGTATCTGTATAGCCCGGAACCCAGGCGATCCCAT
>NBLI01000135.1 GCA_002084535.1 Candidatus Zhuqueibacterota bacterium 4572_119 | reverse complement strand
GGAGTACCGGCTAAAAAGATTGGTGAACGGAAGTGAGCAAAATCAAGCTCAAAAAATTTCCCCATCCGTATAACGCGGGGCTGGCGATTTGCAGTGACATCGATGGTACTTCGTGGGATAATTTTCTTAAAATTCACACCTTTTTGAATTCTGAAAAGGAAAGTGACTTTGGCAGGGGGCTTAGTTTACCAATTTCAAGTTCTTTTTGGATGTATGACCAGCCGAATTTAAGGGATGCCGCTTTTTCCTATTTTAAAGACAAAAATGGTATTGAATCAAAAATTGCCCCGGTCATGCGGGAATTGATTCGGGCGGGAATTTTAGATGTGATGCATGGCTATGGCAATTTTGCTGATGTGAATGATTTTTCAAGAGCTTTAGCTGACCAGGCGCTTAACGAATTAGAGAAACATCGCTTAAAAATTAAAGTTTGGACAAATCACGGAGGGGTCGAGAGCGCACAGAATATTGGACAATATTCCGCAGGCAAAGGCGATATTAAAATTAAAAAAAGTGAACTAACAAAAGAAAAAACCGATTTTTACCATTTAGATCTTCTAATGAAACATGGGATTCAGTTCTTTTGGGATAGCGAGGCTTCCCTGACCAGCATCGTGGGCCAGGATAGAAAGTTTCATTTTGGAGAAGCATATTGGAATAGTCCTTTATTTACCGGCTTCAAACCAAAGATAAAAATTACAGCCAAAGGGATTTTATCATTCGTTGACAAAAATTATTTTAATTTTTTCAAACATCACTTCACTCCATGGCAGCCATATAATTCAAACAATGAACTGATGAAAACTGAAACACTTCGGGACGGAAACAACCTGAAAAAATTTATTAGGTTTGGAAATGGCAGATTTGATTGGCAGGAACATTTAACCCTTCTCTTGAACAACAGGGTGTTAGAGCGATTACTTGAAAAAAAAGGTTATTTGGTTGTTTATATACATTTAGGTGACAAATTGAATAAAGCTGACCCAGGCGCTTTATCTTTACCAGTTATTGATAAATTTCACCAGTTAAAAGATTTGTATTTATCCGGAGATTTGTGGATTGAAACAACAAGCAGATTGCTAACTTATAATTATGTTTACAATTCATTGAACTGGAATTTTTCAGAAACAGAGACACATTACCAAATTAATATAAAAGATGAAATTAAACATGAATCTAAACTTGAATTGGCGGTTTCTGATTTAGCTGGATTGAGTTTTATTGCACCAGGTGATAAAGAAGTACTTATCTTTTTCAAGGATAAACCACTCAAATTTAAAATTTATCAAAATCCGGGTGAAAATAAACAAACCGCGATGATACCTTTAAAATCTACAGAATGGCTTCTATAATGGCTGAAAGATCTACTCTCAAAGCATTATTAAAACTAACAAAGCATTCCACGATTTATGGCGTCGGGCATGTACTGACAAAGTCATTGTCAATTTTGCTGCTGCCTATTCATACCAATTTTGTTAATAAATTTGAATACGGAATCGCGACGCAATTATTTACATTCCTGGCGATTACGGCGATTATCTATTCTTATGGATTAAATATCGCCTATCTTCAATTTTATATCCAGGAAAAAGATCGGGAGAAAAAACATGATTTTTTCTCCACCGCATTTTTTGCTACTTTGATGACATCCATGATATTTTCAACTATTCTTTTCTTATTAAGAAAACCAGTCGCATTGGCGTTATTCGATTCCAGTGATTATCATTACTTAGTTTTGTACAGTGTCGCTATTTTGACATTTGATGCTTTAGCGCTTTTGTCCATCAACATTTTTCGCGCCGAAGAAAAGACAGTGGGGTACGCTTTTTTCAGCGTGGCGAATGTGGCGTTTAATCTTATTTTTAATATATTTTTTGTTGGGAAATTATCTTTGGGAGTGAAGGGGATTTTTTTGGCTAATATTTTTTCTTCTGCACTCATTTTTTTATTAATGCTTCCGTTCACTTTTAAGCGTTTAAGATGTAGTTTCTCTGCGGCAATTTATAAAAAAATGTTGAGATTTGGGCTGCCTTTTATTCCAGCGACAATGTCGATTGTGGTTATGAATTCCATCGATCGAATATTTATCAAAGAAATAATCAGCCTGGAAGCATCGGGAATATACGGCGCCGGCTACAAGCTTGGATTGATTGTGAAATTATTTATCAACGCGTTTCAATTTGCCTGGATTCCTTTTTTTATTTCAACCGCGATACAGGAAAACGCCAAGGAAATATTCTCAAAAATACTAACTTACTTTGCACTGATTTGTGGTGTTTTATTTCTTGTTGTTACAATGTATATAAACCAAATCGTGAGATTCAAAATATTTGGCTTTACAATTTTTGGTGAAGAATATTGGGGAAGTACGCAAATCGTTCCCCTGGTAACACTCGCGTACATTGCCTATGGATTTTATTTAAACTTTTTGGTTGGTATCTATTTAAAAGAAAAAACAAAATTATTGGTGGTTACCACAGGAACAGGGGCGATAATAAACATTTTGGGAAATTTATTATTAATTCCAAAATACGGTATTATGGGCGCTGCTTGCGCAACTGTTTTTTCATATTTATCCATGACCTTTTTAATATATTTTATTTCAAGACAGTACTATTATATAAAATATGAGTTCCAAAAAATAGCAAAAATTGGAATTATTTGTGTATTCATTTATCTAATTTACGCTGAAATTAACCTGCCTTTTGAAGCGGCTGCAAAAATATTGTTAGTTGGTTTTTATTTTATACTCGCGTTCTTTTTGAAGATTTTTGAACCAGGGGAAATCGATTTATTTAGAAATTTACTTAGCAAAAAGATATCTAAACGATGAAAAACAAGCAAGTCATTTTACATATTGACATGGATGCTTTTTTCGCGGCTATCGAGGAATTGGATCATCCTGAATACTGTGGCAAACCGGTTGTTGTCGGCGCTGATCCCAAAGATGGCAAAGGCAGGGGAGTTGTATCGACATGTAATTATGAAGCCAGGAAATATGGCATTCATTCCGGGATGCCCATTTCGAGGGCATATAAACGCTGCCCTCAAGCTGTATATGTCTTTCCCAGAATGAGACGATATGTGGAAATGTCCCGTAGAATTCACGCAATATTTAATGATTTTAGCCCGATGGTAGAGCCGATCAGTATCGATGAGGCTTTTTTAGATGTGAGTGGCTGTATCCGCCTGTTTGGTGAACCAATAAAGATTGCCAGAGAAATCAAAAAGAAAATACTGGAAAAAACCGGACTAACTGCTTCTGTTGGAGTGGCTCCAAATAAATTCATTGCCAAGATTGCGTCTGATTTGGACAAGCCGGATGGGTTGGTAGTGGTAGAACCAGAGGAGGTACTGGATTTTTTGTTTCCTTTACCGATTTCAAAAATGTGGGGAGTTGGTGTTAAAACTGAAAAAAAATTGAAATCTATCGGTATCGATACTATTGGAAAATTGGCGAAATTACCGCGAAATCAGGTTGTCAAAAAAATGGGAAATGTGGGGCTGCATTTCTGGAATTTAGCGAATGGAATTGATGACAGGGATGTTGAAATCTCACGCAAAGTTAAATCTGTAAGCCTGGAAAATACATTTATGGATGATGTAGGAGATGATTCAATATTAATCGAAACGATTACCGGACTGGCAGATAACGTAAGTCGGATTTTGAGAAATAAAACCTATAAAGGTAAAACAGTCACTTTGAAAATACGTTTGCAGGATTTTTCAACTTTCACGAGGTCACATAGCTATAACAGTTTCATTGACTCATCAGAAATAATTACCCAAACCTGCCTGAGCTTATACAAGCAATTCGAAAGAAACGAAAAAAAGATTAGACTGCTTGGGGTGGCAGTTTCAAACTTTAATACAGAATGTGGGGATCAACTGGGTTTATTTGATGTAAATAACAGGGACGATCAAAAAATCGACCAGCTAATCGATAAGGTTCAGGATAAATTTGGCGCGGATTCGATTAAAAAAGCAAGTATAATGGATAAACATTCGAGACGAATTGATGACGGCGATGTTCCGGCGTGAGCTTGTTTTTACATGCATCGTGCGAATGACTTGCTGTCATTTCAGTATAAATAAAAAGGTATTCGTTTGAAAATATCAAAATTGCAAATATCAGCACCGGGAAGAATTTGCCTGTTTGGTGAGCATCAGGATTACCTGTCTCTTCCGGTTATCACAGCAGCGATTAATTTAAGAATTTATGTATCCGGTGTAAAAAGAAATGATAAAATATTTAAATTTGAGATGCCCGATTTAAATGAATCGGATGAATTTCCAATCGAACATGAATTGAAATATAACAAAGAAAGGGACTATCTTCGTAGCGCTGTGAATATATTGTTGCGTCAGGGAGTTGTGATTCCCTGTGGATATGACTGTGAAATACGGGGA
Source organism: Candidatus Zhuqueibacterota bacterium 4572_119 (assembly GCA_002084535.1). Classification (GTDB taxonomy): domain Bacteria; phylum Zhuqueibacterota; class Zhuqueibacteria; order Thermofontimicrobiales; family Thermofontimicrobiaceae; genus NBLI01. Next base: position 1,235 of record NBLI01000135.1, on the reverse strand, counting down.
GATATCCCGATTAATTCAGGAACATCCAGCTCTTCTGCGATGATAGTCGCCTGGATTAAGTTTTTGCTTACCATTGCCAAAGATTACCGGCGTGACAATCCACTCGAAATCGCTCGCTTGGCTCATCAGGCTGAAGTTTTGGAATTTGCTGAACCCGGTGGTAAGATGGATCATTTTGCCACCAGCATTGGCGGCGTTTTATTTATCGATTTTGATAACAATATCAAAATCAAGCAGCTCCAAACTAATTTGGGTCAATTTGTGCTGGGCGATTCCCTTGAAGCAAAGGATACAAAAGGGATTTTGAGCCGGGTAAAAGGTGGTGTTCAGGGTTTGCTACATCAAATTAATGAACAGAAAAAAGAGTTTGATTTGAAAAAATGCCAATGGCACGATATTGAAAGAAAATTCAAAGATATACCGCATGATAAAAAATTGCTGCTACAAGGTACAATAGAAAATAGGGATTTAACTACCAAAGCTCTCAGCGAATTTGAAAACAACACCTTAACCCGCGAAAAATTAGGCGACATGCTCTTTTATGGTCATCAAATATTGAAGGATAAATTAAAAATATCCACCAGCAAGCTTGATCTAATGATTGCAGCCTCAAAAAAAGCGGGAGCCTGTGGCGGTAAATTAAACGGATCAGGCGGTGGAGGTTGCATGTTTGCTTACACACCGGAAAACGCGGAAGAAGTCGTCTCCGCTATAAAACAAGCCGGTGGAAAGAGTTATATTGTTGAAATTGACAGCGGAGTAAAAACTGATTTTATTGTTTATGGGTAGTTAATTCATACGGAAATAAAATTATGGTTTTTTACGGAAAAATATTGTAGCTTTCAAGAAACTTGAAACAGCTATTAGAAATTAGCAGTTAGCTATTAGCTTAAAATACAATTAGTTATGTTGTGTCGTTCCAGTTCCACCGATTTTTGGCGGATACTTGAATTTCATGATTTAAAAAAAAGTATCTTACATAAAATCAGATTCGTTTTTTGGCGAATCTCCAGCACTTTCAAGAAACTTGAAACAGCTTTTAGCAAATAGCTGTCAGCTAAAAATTAATACTTTTTTTTGTTGATTAGGCGACCCAATCGGTAAAATATTTTACTATCAAATTGTAATATATCAGTTACTGGTGGCAGACAGAGATGTCGTACACTTCAACTAAATAATAAATTGTGCCATCAACAATTATATTTATTGATTTCCTATATAGTATCAACAATTAC
>NBLI01000134.1 GCA_002084535.1 Candidatus Zhuqueibacterota bacterium 4572_119 | reverse complement strand
GAAATCAAATTTAACTCCGGCAGCTTCATAGAGTTCATTTACCGGAACGGTATAACCCAGAGCTAAGAAATCTTCATATTTTTTAAATCCGGCAACGACATTGCAAATCCGGTCCGCTCCCACTGATTCCGGATTGTCAACGACAAGTTTTAAATCCAATTCCAGTTTGCTATCAACAACTACCGGGTCTATTTTAAAATACTTTTCCACGATCTGAACAAAATCCATGGTCAAATCAGGTACTACAGAGGAAATAATCGCGCCGCTAAAATTTTCCGCTTCAATTTTATTTATATTCATTAAAGATCTTAGCAAAATCCAATATTCATCAGATGTTCGGGCTGCTTTGCTGGATAAACGCCAATGAGCGATTAGCTTGTTATTTTTATAAATTCCGATGACAACATTTGTGTTACCAATATCTATCGAGATCATTAACATTCTTTAATCCTTTTTTCTAATACAAAATATCCCCGGCAAATATTTTTTTAATTTCCCCATTTTCATATTTTAATAACAAACATCCGTCTTCATCAATATTAACAAACTTGCCCTGAAATCTTTGATTTTCCTGTTGAATGACAATCTCTTTCCGAACCTTTGAACACCGCTTCTTCCACTTTCTTAAAATTCCTTCAAATCCGTCTATTTTAGCATGTTCATAGTTCTCTTCCAGCTTCAACAATATTTCAGCCAATAATTCCGCCCGGTCTATTTTCTTTTCTGTTGCCAGCCGCAAAGAAGTTGCTGTCTTCACGATATCTTTTGGCCATTCACTCGCAAGTTGATTTACATTAATGCCAATCCCCAACACAATAAAGTTAACTTTACCATTATTAAAATCAACCTCTGACAAGATGCCACAGAATTTTTTATTGTTAATTAATAAATCATTGGGCCATTTCATGTCAGGCTGAATATTCAGCATGGATTCCACAGCCTCCGAAACTGAAACGCCTGCCAGGTAAGGTATCAAACCCGCTTTTGCTGAAGGCAAATCAGGTCTTAAAATCAGGGAGAACCATAATCCTCTTAAAAATGGAGAATCCCATGTCCGCGATTTTCTGCCCCGCCCTCTCTCCTGCTTTTCTGCGATTACCAGGGTCCCGTCACCATCGCCCTGTTGAGCCATCCGGTAAGCGAAATCATTTGTTGTGCCAATACTCCAAAACGCGTAAACTTTCTGCGGTATAAATCTGGATTTCAGCACTGATTTAATTCGATCTTCAGACAGCAGGTCATACCTGATCCCGTAACTCAATTTGACTCCTTATTATTGTTTACTTCTTAAACTCAAAACGGAATTAAATTTCCCAGGCATATTTTTCTTTTTTTTTCGGTAGCACTCCTGAATGTCATTTTTTCCCAAAGTACTCTTTTTCCCGTGGATGAAAAGTCCGGTGAACTTCTTTCAAATATTCACGATCCAAATGCGTATAAATTTGAGTTGTTGAAATATTTACATGCCCAAGCATTTCCTGTACCGCCCTCAAATCAGCGCCTCCCTCGATCAAATGAGTGGCAAATGAATGCCTGATTGTGTGCGGTGAAACAGTTTTTTTAATATTTGCCTGCAAACAATATTTCCTCAAAATCTTCCAAAATCCCATCCGGCTCAAAGGTTTGCCACGGTTGTTTAAAAATAAAAAACTTGATTCGCCCAGCGTCTTCATCAGCAAAGGACGGCTTTCATTCAAATATTTCTCAATGTAATCAATCGCCTGTTCACCAATCGGTATCAGTCGGACTTTCGATCCTTTTCCCAAAACCCGCACCAACTGTTCATCAAACATCAAATTATCCAATTTAAGAGAAAGTAACTCTGAAACCCGAACGCCGGTCGCGTAAGCGGTTTCCAGCAAAGCCCTGTCCCTGACGCCTAAAACTGTGTCCAAATCCGGTTGTTCAATCAGATTGTCCATCTCAAACTGGTCAATCACCCCAGGTAATTTTCGCGCCAGTTTTGGTGAATCAATATTTTCCGAGGGATTTTCCGTTGTTATTCCTTCGCTTAACAAAAAACGATGAAACATGCGGATCGCTGACAGATTCCTGGAAATTGTCAAAGCTGACATTCCCTGGCGATGCAGTTCCGTCAAATAAACAATGAGATCAGCTGGTTCAATTTTTTCAACCTTTTCTATTTTTTTGTAAAGCAAAAAATCAACATACTTGATCAAATCAGATGTGTAGGCTTCAATGGTATTTTGCGCAAGATTTCTTTCAACAATAAGAAAGTTCAGGAAATCTTCAATATGGTTTTCCATAAACAAATCGAGCAGCTATTTGGAAGTGGTTAAGCAATCTTTACCGACAAAAAAAAAGCGTGTTAATCTATCAGACAATGAAAAGGAATTTCAATATTTCATGATTTAGCTGATTTGCCAAATTCATCGGGCGATGAGAATAAAGAATTTCACCAGCGTAATCTATAATAATATTACCTGTATCACGATATATATTGAAAAATATATTGTTTTTCTAATTCTAAATTCAATTCATGATTAAGCGGATGGATTCAATATATGTTCTGTTAACGACAGCGCAATCCCACTCAGCATCACTTCCGGTCCCAAATTTGAAAAATCGCCTGACAAAACCGACCTGTCCACATTCGAATACATGGAACAACCAGCGTCATGCTCAACAGTGATTCCACAAACTTTTTCATTTTCTTCACTGTAAAAAGTTACTTCCCGCAACATTTCACTGACAACATAACCGGTGCAAAAATGAAGCTGGAGATGTGTATTTTCTGTGAGCACGGAAATGACTGTGCCAACTTTATTACCGATTTTAATATCCGGGTATATTTCCAGCGCGAGTTTCCGCGTCTCTGCTGAATCCACAAGCGTCAGGCGATAATTATTACCTTTATATTTCCAATCACACTTTAATGTCCCTGCGATTTCGCGTATTACTTTTTCTGTGAAAACCTTTTTCATGCCTTCCTCAATTATATTAAAATTGCGCGAGTTATAAGTATTCTCATACACAAAAAAATACAGTTCTCCAAGTCTAATGGCTGTCTTTATCACCCCACAGATTGATCGAGCTCTTTCACATAAATTGCTTTAAGTCCCATCTCTCCGATTATTGCTTCATATTCAACAACAGCACCTGGCACCAATGTTTTAAATCTTTTATCATGTTCTATATTTGAAAAATGAACAAAAATTTCTTCGCCACTCTCGCTTTCGAGATAGCCATACCCCTTGACCTCGTCGAACCACTTCACAACACCACGTCGCATAAGATGTTTGACCTCCAAAGCTTTTTAAAACAGCTTACATCACTAAACTCAATCTCAAATCCATCTTTAATATAGAAAATTGCTATCATTTTGTCAAGTCAATTTTTACGAATTTAATTAATAAGTCTTTACATTATCCTGGATTCTCAAAATCGCCTTTGGGATACTTGATTGCTGAAAAATCGCCGTACCCGCAACGAGCACGTCAGCACCAGCTTCAACAACCAATTTCGCTGTGTCAGCATTGATCCCGCCATCAACTTCCAGGAATACTTCGCGTTTCTCCTCGTTTATCATTTCACCAATTTTTGATATTTTTTTTAATACAGCGGGAATAAAAGATTGACCGCCATATCCCGGATTCACGCTCATTACCAGTACCAAATCAACATCGGAAATAATCGGCTCAATCAATGAAACCGGGGTTGCGGGATTTAGTGAAACACCTGCCTTTGCTCCAAGAGATTTTATTAGTTGAATACTACGGTGCAAATGTTTAATCGCTTCCACATGAACAGTAACCAAATCCGCTCCGGCTTTTATGAATTGGGGTATAATAAAATCAGGTTCTTCAACCATCAAATGAACATCCAGGAAGAACCTGGTGTTATCCCTAAGTTGCCTGACAAAACCCGGTCCAAATGTCAAATTCGGGACAAAATGACCATCCATAATATCAAGATGCAGCCATTGAATTCCCGCTTTCTCGACCTCACTTAATTGTCGCTTGAGATTCATAAAATCAGCCGCTAATATTGATGGCGCGATTTGGATCATTGAATTTCTTCCTTTTTTTCTTCTGGCAGCTTACTGACCAGTAAATGAATTGTGTCTCCCTGAACCACTTCCAGGCTTGCTTCGGGTGTTTGATAAATTACTGTCTCCGGGAGCAAGTCCAGTTCCAATTGGAAACTCACGTGCCCGAGAGTTAAGCCAGATTGTAAAATTATTTTCCTGGCATCCTTTAAATTTCGTCCAATCAAATCCGGCACGACAAATTTGTCGGGATAAAGTCCCAAGCTGACTGTTAAATCTACCGCGAAGCCCGGTTTTATTTCCGTTCCTGGTTCAATACTCTGTCCTGATATTTCGCCCTCATGAAATATATCCGAATGCTGGTAAGTTATCTCACCCGGTTCAAGCCCCAGCTTTTCCAACATAAAAATCGCGTTTCTCTCTGACCTGTGTGTCAGTTGCGGCATTTCGATTTTCGCTTCACCTTTACTAACAATCACATATATGCGGCGTCCTTTTTTAACTTTGGATAAAGGCAGAGGATTTTGGCTCATCACAACCCCAATTGGAAACTCACCGGTTGTATCATATCTTTTTGACTGCTCAACAATTTGCAATCCCAACTGTTTTAGTCTATCCCTGGCGTCTTCATAAAACTCGCTGGTTAAATCGGGAACTTCAATTTCCTGCCCGTGTCTTGTATAAACTGGCATAATTACCAAATCAGTCAGCAGGTACATGATCAACATAAAAACAAGCAGGTATAGCATGTAGCGAAATAATTTTGTAATTCTTTTAATTTGGCTCATGGATTAACCTTAATATTTTTTTTTAAAATCTCACTTTTTTTTATCAATCGTGCCGCGAACGAACCGTCCATTCCATGTTTATGGGGAAATGTCCGGGCAAATCCTTCTTCGGTTACAAAAGTTTCCGATATAAATCGAGTCGCAGGATCAATGTTAAAATTTTTATTCTTTTTAAGAAATTTTTCAACAATTCTCTCGTTCTCATCAGGCTCTATCGTGCAGGTGGAATAAACAACGACGCCTCCGGTCTTGACAAGTTTCCCGGCGTTTTGCAATAATTCAAACTGGATTTTGGTCAGTTCGTTAATTTGCGCGGGAGTTCTTTTCCAGCGCAAATCAACTCGTTTAGCAAGAACACCCAGACCTGAACACGGCGCGTCAACTAAAACCTTATCCGCTTTTTTAGCAGCAAAATTTCTACCATCCGCCTGGATCAAATGGATATTTTTCAATCCCAAACGCTTGATATTTTTCCTGATTAAATTCAACCGAGGGAAATTTTGATCAATTGAAATTATTATGGCTTTCCCCGCATTCAGTTCTGACAAGTAGGCTGACTTTCCCCCGGGCGCCGCGCACAAATCCAACACCACTTCACCAGCTTTTGGATCTATTAGTTTGCATGGCAGTCCGGCGCTCTCATCCTGGATGGAAAAATGCCCTTCCTGAAAGTAACTAAATTCTGTCAACTCCGGTAAATCGGGAGTGCGAAAAAAGCAATCATTGTATTGAGATTTTTCCACGTTTTGGTTTAAAGAGGAAATTTTTTTCTCAAAATTAACCGGGTCAATTTTAGGGCAATTCACCCGCATCGTTAATAAAGGACGCTGATTGTTCGCCTCACAAAGCTCAATGGTCTGT
>NBLI01000133.1 GCA_002084535.1 Candidatus Zhuqueibacterota bacterium 4572_119 | reverse complement strand
ATCCCAAGTCATAAAATATTCAGCATTGAGAAAACACATTCCTAATATAAGAGGAATGAACATATAAATTTCATCTTTCCATATTTTCTTCAAGAATTTAAATAATTTCAAACCGTAAATCAAGCAAGCTTAATTTTGTGATATAGCTGCAATACAGATTAGACTTATTGTAAAAATACCCGCTCTTCACAGTTTTAACTACTGGTAAAACCAATGAAAAAAATATCCTATCTCGATTTAATAAACGCTTCACCGTCGCGGGAGCAAGTTAACACGCAAGCCAGCCGACCAGTTTCTGTCATTCTAGATAATATCCGAAGCCTCTATAATGTGGGTTCAATATTCCGTACGTCTGATGCAGCCGGTGTTGAAAAAATTTATTTGTGCGGAATCACAGGGAAACCACCGCGCGCTGAAATTCATAAATCAGCACTGGGCGCGGATAAAAGTGTGAACTGGGAATATCAAAAGAGCGCGGTTGAAATGGTTCAGGGATTGAAAAATAAAGGTTACAAAATTGTTGTCCTCGAACATACGGACGAGCGGGAAAATTATCACGAGGTTAAATTTGAGTATCCATTGTGTCTGGTGATCGGACATGAAATTTCCGGCGTGTCGGACGAGGTTATCGAACTGGCGGATCAGGCAATTGAAATTCCCATGTTTGGCATTAAGCAGTCGCTGAATGTTTCCGTGGCTTACGGAATCGCTATTTATGAAATAATGAAACCGTGGTTGAATAAATAAAAAATGGATTATTCTGGTTGGATAATTGAATAGTGCTTGAACGAAAACTATTAAACAATGTCATTTCGAGCGGAGCGAAGCGAAGTCGAGAAATCTTTTATATCTCGATAAATTAATGGCTTAAACAGATTTCTCTCCCGGAAAAGCGGGATCGAAATGACAAAAAAAGGAATTTTCGTTCGGACACTAAATAATCTCATGACTCACGATGGAGGTGTGAAAAAGGGGGCTTTATTTGTTATACCACCAAGTCTCAAAGACTCGAAGAAAAAAATGCTTCAATAAAATCCAACTCCAATAGCAAATTTATTTTTGAGTTTTGTACTTTTGAGGCTATCAAATTATATTAAATTACGAGAAATTAATTGTAATTTCATCATTCATCATCATCATAGTCAATAAACGCGTCCGGTCCTTCTTTGATTCTTTTAATTAAAAATCCTCCCAAAATAAAAGCGAGTCCCAACGGAATCCCGATCCACAAAAATATCAGTTTATCTTCCCGCTCACTTTCCTGAAATTGAATAATGGAATCCTCGGCGCTCAATGTTGAATCTGACTCAACATTACTTCCCATCAGGTTGGAAACTGTTTCTTCGTCCTGGTTAAAAAGCGCCGTAGTGGCAAAAATGAATATCGCGACTGTGAAGAGAATTGTGAATATTCCAAGAATTACAAAAAATTCGTGCGTTTTCATATAGATAAGATTCTGATAAAATTATTAAAAGCGGTATTTGTCAATTCCCTGTATTGCCAATATCTCACCAAAGTAGATGCGGTGATAATCTTGTTCAGGGTATTTTTTTTCGATTTCCGGTAACAGGAAATTCGCCGGTTTAAAATCGTCCCAGTAAATTTTTTGACATTCAATGATCAGTTCAGCCTCCCGGAAAGCTGGAGACGGGATTTTTGCGGAGGCAATTGGAGTCAGGCCGGCTTTGGTGATTTTGTCCGAATCCCGTCCCGATTGACTTCCCAATAACCGCAATGCTTTTCGGTGTTTTTCAGGAAACGCGGTTAGGGTGAATGTATCGTATTTATTCATAAATTCAAAAGTATAGCGGGTTGGCCGGACAACAACCTGAGCAAATGGTCTGCTCCACATAACACCAAAACTTCCCCAGCCCACTGTCATTGTATTGAATTTACGTTCAGCAAAATCGCCGGTTGTCAGCAATAGCCATTGGTCGTCCCAGAGCTTGGTTGATTGGATCACCAGTTTTTTAGGGTCAATTTGCAAAAGTGACATTGGTACCTCCCATTAATTCAGTATCAGTGGCTGAGTTTGTAAACATCGTATTTGCCAGGCATCGACTAATAGTTTTTTAAATGCTAATCTCTTTTATTCAATATTTCAAGCTCCTCCCAGCGGGCGTAAAGATACTCAACTCTTGATTCAGCCTCCTGAAGTTGCTTGAATAATTCTTCAAGCCGGGGAGCGTCGCTCTGGATTTTTGGATTTTGCAGCTCCTGTTTCAGACTGTGAGTGTTTTCTTCCGCCTGCCCGATAGTTTGCTCCATATTCTTCAGCTCTTTTTGTTCACTGGCAGTGAGTTTTTTTATTCTCTTTTTGGACGATTTAGTTTTCTTCTTTGCTGGCGCTGACTCAACAATTTTATCATTCTGATAATTAATCAACTGGTCATAGTCAGAGAAAAATTTGACAATGCCATCACCATCAAGAAGGAGAATTTCATCGCTGAGGCGATCCATCAGGTAGCGGTCGTGGGTGATGAGAACCACCGCGCCGGGAAATTCCATCAGGCTCTCTTCCAGAACTTCCAACGTAGAGATGTCCAGATCATTGGTAGGCTCGTCCAGCAATAGAATGTCAGCCGGTTTTTTCATTAATTTCGCGATGAGCAGCCGGGCTTTTTCCCCGCCGGAGAGATTGGACACCGGCTGGATTAATTGTTCCTCTTGAAAAAGAAATCGCTTTGCCCATGCTTTAATGTTGACCGGGCGACCCTGATAAATGACAGTATCCCCTTCAGGGGAAAGGGCTTGCTTTAAAGAAACGCTGGGATTAATCTGATTTCGGAGTTGATCAAAGGTCTCAATTTTAACGCCGTCCGCGAGTTGTACTGTTCCTTCATCAGGCGTACCAATGCACATACCCGGAGAGAGGATCAGGTTGAGATGCTCAAACAGCAGGTTGTTATCCCGGGTGATTTTTAATTCCCGCGCTTCAAGCAGCTTTTTTGTTCGACGGCGGGTGGCGTCAAAATCGATGCGAACTCGCTGATTTTCCGCATTGCGTGACTTGACTGAATTTAAATTATTCTTTAATTGATATGCCTGCTCGACGCGATATTTGGCCTTGGTGGTTCGGGCTTTGGGACCACGACGCAGCCATTCGATCTCCCGGCGCGCTTTGTTGGAAAGAACCAGCTCATGTTTCATCTGCTCGCTAATAAATTGATTCCGTTGCCGGAGAAATTCACTATAGTTACCTTCCACACGGATGAATCCGTCCGGATAACGCCGGTTCAACTCGATCATGCGGTTGGTAATATTTTCCAGAAACATCCGGTCGTGGCTCACCAGCACAAAGGCAAACGGCGCTGACTTTAGCAGGCTTTCCAGCCACAAAATCCCTTCCAGATCGAGATGATTGGTCGGTTCGTCTATGAGCAGCATGTCCGGTTTTTGAAGTATCGCCCTGCCGATAGCCAACCGTTTACGCCAACCGCCTGAAAGAGTGTTGACCATTTTGTCCAGATTGTCCACCTTGATCAACTCTTTGACGGTCTGAATGCGTTTATTAAATTCCCATACTTCCAGATCTTTTGGCAGGACGTCTGTTAGTGTTTCTTTTATGGTTTTTGTTTCGTCAAAAATATCATCCTGGGGCAGGTAGATCAATCGGGTGTCTCGCTTGCGCAAAATCTTTCCCGAATCTACCGGTTCAATTTCCGCCAAAATTTTTAAAAGTGTGGTCTTGCCGGAGCCGTTGGGTCCGATTAATCCCAGTCGTTCCCGCTCGAAAAAGGTGATGGAAATATCGGTAAACAACGGCTGCACGCTGTACGATTTACTGATAGATTGTGTTGTGATGAGTAAGCTTGCTGACATATTTTAAATTTCGCTAAAAGTTCAAATGGATAATTTATACAAATATGATTCTGAAATATGCGAAAAATTTTATTAATGTTCAAGTGGTTTTTTGGAGGATCTTTTGTGCTAATTAGTCTTATTACGACTTCCTGTTTTTCCAGCATTTTTTTGTCGGGAATTTCCCATGATAACCTTGAGAAGATTCCTGCTTGAAAATTGCCGGAATGATATGTTCGCGACCAATTTTCATTTATTCAATAACGTTTATTGGTAATCTGACTATGTAGTATTAGCGTGGTAGGAAAAATGGTGATTTGATATGCTATTTGTTCTGATCATAAAAAAAACGGGGGAATTGTTTGTGGTGACTAGTGAATGCCACTCTTTTTCAAAGAAGACGAAATCGATAATCATGAGTGTTAACGCACCACAATCATTTTATGCGTCCCGTGAAAATGAGCCGCGTGCATTTGGTAAAAATAAATCCCGCTACCCACGTGCTCACCATTGCTGTCAATACCATCCCAGTCAACCGTGTAAAAACCGGCATCCTTTTTTTGATTGACCAGGGTTTTGACTTTTTTCCCAAGAATGTTAAAAACCTCAATGGTTACATTAACCGATACCGGTATTTCATATTTGAACGATGTCATGGCATTGAATGGATTGGGAAAATTTTGCGACAGTGAATATTTTTCAGGAACAGGGATGTTCACTGAAATAACCTGATGGAATTTGCTTCGCCCACTAATAGAAATTTCCTGCAATTTGTAAAACAGGGTAATGCCTGCCTGGTTTGTTTTATCCTGAAAAGCAAAACTATTTTCGCCTGTGATTAAATAGTCATTAATTTTTTCAAATGGTCCGTTGGCGTTTCTGCTTTGAAAAATGTTAAATCCCTGGCAATTTCCTTTGTAGCTAACAGCCCAGCTGAGTAGAATACCTTCGCTGTTTCGCTCACCATAAAAGTTTTCCACAGTGGCAAAGTTCGGAGAAAACAGAAATGGTTGATTGGCACGCGTGAAGTCAGAGAAATGGTTTTCACCTGCCGAGACTCTTACCCGCCAATAAATTTCTTTAGCCCTGGCGATTGCAGAAAAGCCACCGAGCTGGTCAATCTCAATTTCAGTGTTTTGGCAGGTGTCGCTGGAAATTAGCTCGGTAAAAGTGGAATCATAGCTCAATTGAATGATGTAATAATTATTTCGCACGGAATCTGCTGAAAAGAAAGTTGAGTCATTTTCCCAAATGAAAGAATCAAATTCAGACATATTGGTTCTTTCAACTGGAAAAATAATTTTGGGCGGCGCAAGGTAAATTCGCGGCTGTACATCGATGACCCAGTGATGAAAGATCGATGTATCGGGGCTGGAGATGAGCAGGGTTACGGTATCAATTCTTGTTTGATAAAAGTCACTGTTTGGACTAAAAAAGAAAATTGTGTCGTCATAAGACTGTTGCAGCGTATTGTTAATGAACCAGTGGTAAGAAAAATTACCATAATCCCTTTCAGATAAATTGGCGGAAAATTTCAGGCTATCTTCCTGCGTGCACAAAATGGTGTCATTTTCAGGGTAAAATGCTAAATTTATCGAATCTGCCTGTTCAGTCCTGGCAGGGTAAAAAATTATCCATGAATGATTAAAAAGGCTATCTCCCCGGGAAAAATTCACGGCAACCGTGTCGTAACAATTTGATTTCGGCTCAATAAAATAAATGAATATCGAGTCCGTGGCGCTGGAGTCAATTTGATTATTTACCATCCAATTAAATTTAACTGTATCAGCAATCAGATCAATTTTAAAAATCAGTGAATCTCCCTCAGCCAGCAATGTATCACTTTCAGGAAAACAGGAAATATGAAAAGAATCAGCTTTGTTTTTAGAGGTGGTTTTTGTTCGTAATATCCACTCACAAAATATTGATGTGTCCGCGTCAGAGATGAACAGGGCCAATGTGTCGTTAATGTTTGTACTTAACAGGTTCAGAGAGTAATTAAATGAATCTGCCGAGGTGGACACCAACTCATTATTTAAATACCATTCATGCCGCAAAGTATCACCATCCGGGTCAGTGGTTTCCACCAAAAATATTGTTGGCTCTGACCGGTAAAGCAGGGAATCGGTACCTGGAAAAATTGAGATGAGTTGAGGCGGTGCATTGCGGCGAAATTGGTTGGTAATTATCCATTTTTTAAAAGTTGACGTATCGCTGTCAGAAGCAGTAACTGTGATAGTATCGGTTTTTTGTCCCGTGCTATCAGCGCAAAATGTAAAAACTGACCCGGTAGCTGAAGAGTCAGGCTGATTATTTATGAACCAATTATAATAAAGCGAATCCCCATCCGGGTCAAAAGCCTCTATTTTGAGAAAGACTGAGTCCCCAATAAAAATAGTTGTATCTGCTGTTAAAGGTGTGGAAGTGATTTTCGGCGCGCGGTTTTTATTTTTGATATTAAAAATCCATTGATGCTCAAAAAGAGAATCCCGGTATTGGAAAGAAAATACAACCGTGTCAACTCCGGCAGAAAAATAGTCCGGGATTAACCAAAATTCAGGTTTATTGTTCAGTGTGTCATCGATGCTTTTGTGTATCCATTGGTAAGATACGAGTGTGTCAGACTGGTCTGGAAAAAGCGCGCTTAATTTCAGGGAATCCCCTTCAAAAAGTGAAGTGTCCGCAGTGGGGGTGTAAACGATTCGGCTGATATCTAATTCCATTGCAGTGCTGAATTGAACTGTCCATTCGCGTGTGACAGTGGTGTCATTCAGGGTGATTTTTAGTTTTATGGTATCGGCTTTGGGATTTGAAGAGCGCGGTGAATAAGTGAAGACCGAATCGCGATTTCCAGAGACTAATTCTCCATTTACAGACCAATTTATAGTCGCTGATTCCGGAAGGACTTTTGTCAGCTCAAAATAAAAATTCAGACTGTCTCCCTGGTGCAAAATTGTAGGTGATTCAGGGAAAAATGTCAGGCTGTCCAATAAATCCCGGGTTGTATCCACCGGTTTTTGAATAATCCACTGTCGAACAAAAAATGTGTCATAATCTGCCATTGAAATAGTTAACTCGACTGTATCAATTTTAGCGTCAGGGATTAATGGCTTGTTATAAAGATAAGAAAGGTTTTTTGAAGGAAGGTCCTCGCCATTTAATTTCCATAAAAAATTTAAAACAGAGCTTGAGTCAGAGTCCAGCTCAACCGCAAAAAATATAGAATCACTACTTGTTAATGAAGTATCCCCGGGGAAGAATGTGAATTTGGGAAGCGATGGCAATTGTATTTTAATCTTGTTTGATGGCGCTGTCTCCATCATAGAGGAATCGATTCCGGTAACATAATAAGAATACCTATTTCCAAACTTTGCCTGGCGGTCGATATAAGTTGAATACCGGAGTGGAGTGTCATTTAACTTTGCGAATGAATTCTGGTTTTCGCTTTTTCTATAAACAAAAAATCCTGCTAATTGACTGTCTTGTTCCCATTGCAGTGTAACAGGATATTTTTTTATATTGATCAGGTTTAGCCGTGGAAAGTTATTTATAGGAATAAAAATCTCACTGGTTGCGCTGAAACCTTCGGCGGTTTCAATTTTGATTAAAATTGAAGGAGATTCTCCCGCGGGCAGATTCTCTGAAATTTTTAAAATGAAAGGCTCGGACTCGTTCGAAAATTCCGCCCGGTATTTCAGTTCCGGGATAAAGGTTTCCGGATTAATGATTGTCAGGTAAGGAGTTGATGCGGATAATTTTATCAAAACATCACGCGCGGAAATAGAAAGATTTTTCATGCTGACTGTCATCAAAACCATTTCGCCGGGAAGAACGGAACCGTTGGGTTTGTTTGAAAGAAATGTTACAGAGTCAACGATAACATTGGGCAATTGCTGTTCGTTTATCGCGCGATAGCCGTTAATCCGCCCGGCACCTAAATTTCCCATAAAATCAGAATTGTTGTGATAAATATTTTCACTGCTGAAAATGACGCGTTTTTTCAGGCTGTCGCAGCTAATTTCTTCTTCTGATGAAAAAAGCAGCCCGGCAATGCCCGCTGCGTAACTGGCAGCAACAGCGGTTGGAGATAGGCCGTTTACCAATGAATCGTCATTAGCTATGGCATTGTTTAGGAATCCAGGGGCGGAAATATCAATCCAGTCCCCGTAATTCGCTTCAGCGGTTTTCCTGTCGTTTTCATCGATGGCTGTTACTGATAGAACATTTTCATAAGCAGCCGGGTAACAAGTTTGAGACGAATTATCATCGCCCGCGGCTGCGAAAACCGCGCAATTTTGAGAAGTTGCGTAGTCGATACAATTTTTCAAAATTTCCGAATATTGATAGCCTGTCCACGGCAGCACAAGAAAGTTAACCTCATTTTCTGCCGCGTACAAAATCGCCCTTGCGGTTGATTGCAGAGTAAAAACGGTTTTGTTTGCTGTCTCGGCCATTTATTTCTTCAGCAGGATTTTGCCACCTGTCAAAGTTATTCCATTTCGCGTCCCAGGCACAAGACGAACCGATTATGCCAATGGTTACTGCTTTGTTCGCTGCTGTGGTTTCCTGGGTCTGGCGTAACCGGATTTTGTCTTTTGACGAGATCGGAATACGCGGATTGGTTTTTATGTAATAATAATAATTCGCTTCCGCCAATTGCACCAAATCTAAAGACTGATATGAATCGATAGCACGATAAATGTCCACAGTCGAAATGGAAGAAAACAGGTAAATGTTTTCCAAAAGTGATAGTTTCGAATCGGATTTAATTGATTGTGGGTTTAGCAATGATTGGATTCGGTCGATTTTAAAGATTGAGTTTAAAGAATCTAAACAGCGGTACCCGGTAAACAAAGGATTAATTTCTTCATCTTCAAAATGAGGATGCCTTTTAAACTGCACCAAAAAGGAATGCTGGTGATAAATTACCATTTCAGAATCAACTGCTGGTTGATCCTTTCCCTTTGATAACAGATTTTTCTGATTTGCCCAAAAAAAGATTTGGCAAAAAAAGAAAATAAAAAGGATTATTTTGAAATATTTTCGCATAGAAATATTACAAGAGAATTGAAAGATTGAAGGGGGCGAAAAATGAAGAGAAAATTTAATGGAGTTCAGGAGTAGTCAACCAGCGCGTTAAAACAAACGAAGCGGGTGTTTTAAATGTAAATAGTGGATTTAACGGTGGATTATCAAATCACCGTCGAAAATTATTATTAGCTTGTCCGGTTTTGGCTTTTATTGCAAATCCGTTTTTGATAGCGTGAGTAAGCTAAAGATTCGCATTCGTTTGTCTAATTTAGAGAATTTGTTTTAGTAGCAAATTTTAAAAATACAGCCTCCATTTAATTCAATTAATTTTCTTTTCAAGCTCCCCTCTGAACTGCCTGGTTTTGTTAAGGTAACAATTCCGGGCGTAAAAAAAATGTAGCGGATACTGGAATCTCATGATTCAAATAATAAGTTTCTCACATAAAATCAGATTCGTTTTTTTGCGAATCTCTGGCACTTTCAAGAAACTTGAAGCAGCTTTCAGCAATCAGCTATTAGCTTTCAGCAAAAAAAAACAATAAGTTAAACGTTGTCATTCCGGTTCTGCCATTCTTTTCGGCGGATGCCGGAATCTCATAACTTACAAACAAGTTTATTGCATAAAATTAGATTCGATAGTTGCCCGAATCTCTGGCACTATTCAGGTATGGTTATTCCAGAAACCGTTGAAGCGCCTAAATTGGCTTGCAATGTTGAGTGGTGATTTTATAAATTAATACCTGTTTCAAAAGCTATTCGCGGAGGAAAAAAATAAGCAGCCTGAAATATTCATTCACCACTGACGCGCGAATCTAAAAAAGAAAAGAATAAGTACAAAATTTAAAAATCTGTAGTTTAGAATTGAATTCAAATTTCTTATTGATTATTTTTTTTCGATACATCAGGTATTGGAAGTAAAATAACATTAATTATGTTCATTGTTCATAAAATAC
>NBLI01000132.1 GCA_002084535.1 Candidatus Zhuqueibacterota bacterium 4572_119 | reverse complement strand
AAAATATTATACTCAAAACCACAGATGGCGGATTTAGCTGGCTCCCTCAAATTAGTGGAACTGTTGGCAATTTGTTTTCCGTTAAATTTCTTGACGCGAATACTGGCTGGGCTGTTGGATTTGGCGGGCTGCTCAAAACATCTGACGGCGGTGAAAATTGGATAGCAGTTACAGACAGCGGCGAATATCAAATCAAGTCGTTATTCTTTACAGACGCGAATAATGGCTGGGCTGTAGGGAATAGCGGAACGATAATATACACAACAGACGGCGGTACGAACTGGACGAATAAAACCGGCGTCACAGAAGAAGATCTGACTTATGTTTATTTTTTAAATTCCACCCACGGCTGGATAACCGGGGACAATGGAACCATTTTAAAAACAAATAACGCTGGAGACAATTGGTCAACTGGGACAAGTAACTCGGAAAAATACTTGACCTCTGTTCACTTCGTGTCGGAAAATCTGGGTTGGGCAACCGGTACCAGCGGCACGCTTTTGAGATCGACCAACGGCGGTTCCACGTGGCAGGCGCAAACCACGCCCACGGAAAACGGAATTTATGGTATTCATTTTATAGACGCGGACAAAGGCTGGGCAGTGGGAGATTTTGGTTTGATTTTAAGAACCGAAGACAGCGGTGTCAACTGGGAGACTCAGCCCAGCAGAACCTACGAAAAACTGCGCTCGATTCATTTCGTTGACTCGCGATACGGCTGGATTGTTGGTGATGAAGGAACCGTTTTATCAACCAACACCGGTGGTTCGACATGGGTGGAAGAAAATCCACGTTCGGGCAAAACCAGCATCAGCAAATTTAAACTATCACAAAACTACCCCAATCCATTTAACGCGGAAACAAAGATCACTTTCACCCTGCAGGAAAAATGTCGCGTTCAACTGGACATCTTCGACATCACGGGGAAAACTGTCGCCGCACTGGTGAACGAAGTCAAACAACCGGGCAGTTTTCAAATTAACTGGAGTGGAAATTCCCTGCCCAGCGGAATTTATTTCGCACGGTTAAAAGCCGGGGATTTTCAGGAGACTGTGAAGATGGTTTTGGAGAAATAAGTGAAAGCATGGAACGCGGATAAAACGGATTAGACGGATTTGAGCGGATTTTGGATTTGTACAACAGGATTTTTCCCCTAAGGTAATACCACTTATCAGTTAACAAACAACTCCTTTTTTTTACACAGTGCTTGAACGAAAACTATTAAACAGTGTCATTCCGAGCGGATTCCGCTTCCGCGGGAGGAGTCGAGGAATCTGTATTTTATGATAAATTAGTAGTTTACCAGATTTCTCGATCCGCCGCAGCGGACTCGAAATGACATTTGTTGAATTTTAGCAATTTTCGGACAACCTGTAAATTCGGGTGATGATTCAACTTTTTGTTGAACGATCACTATGATTTATCATGGTGGAATCACTAAAAAAACAAAACATTACAAACCGTTTCAACGGTTTACTAACTTTATGGAATTGCTCCCCTTCGCTCCAAAAATTAACTCGTAAGTAATACAAAAATAATCAATAAAAAAGCATAACAGTAAAATTCAATTTAGAAATTCAAGCTGAATATAATATATTTTTGATCAACTTTCAGCATTTAAAATACTTTGTGTACTTTGCGCGACCTCTGCGTTCTTTGTGGTAAATCTTTGAAGGAAACTTTTCACCCACTCATTTCAACATAGAACCATTTAATATTTGGCATCTATTCCACCTCCATTTACATAAATGTTACTCACATCAAAAGTACATCTTAAATTTATTTGAATTATGCACCGTGACAACTTATTATTTTTATTAAATTAACTACTCAATCAAAAAACAATTTTTTCAATAAATATAAAGAAAAGCGTAAATTAAATATCTGCAACAATTCAATATTCCTTCCCAATCACTTGACAATCTTCAACAAATTTAGTATGTTATACCTGCGCGACATCACCAAATACTCGCTTCAATTCGATCAAAAACTTTAAGATAAAACATCAGGCAATTCAAGGTTCAAAATGAAAAACTCAAGAGAACTTTCGTTAAAAGGTTGGGGGAAGATTTTATTTGTTTTTTTGTTTTTAGTGTTTATCAATATTTCATGCCACTATCAACCAAAGCTATCAATCATAAAAACACCAGCACTGGATATTACTGAAACCGGGGATTGTTTTGAAATCAATGCTGAAAGATACCATTTGAAAATAAACAAGATAAATGGATTAGCCACGCTAAATAACCACCGTAATGAACAGTACACATCTTTTCCATTAGCTGCAATTTCTTCACTCAATAATAACAGAGAATCAGGAAACCTCCAATATAATTGGAACAAAAAAGGTAAAACAATTTCCGGGGAAATGTGGATTGCTGACTCTATGCTCCAGCAATTCTCGATTCGGTTTAATAAGGAATTCTTTACTGTCAAGTTCGATACCAAACCTTCTCTTCCCTCTCCTCCGGGGGTGTTTATTTTTCGAAATCAGCAAAGGGGTTTTGACACGTCCCAATGGAGCCAGTATTTTTCACCGGAACCTGACAAATATTTTAAAGAAAATCCTGCTATCGACATCAGAGTGGACAGGGATCAGCAATGGAAATTTACGCCGGCGCCGTTGAATCTGTCATTTGAAACACCTGCTGGATGGTTTAGTATTGGATTAATTGAGCTTCCCGATGCCACTGTATTTTCCTTTAGAGATAGTGGAATCTGGCTGGATTATCCGTGGCAAATTATCGAACCGGATGAAAATAATTTTTATCAATTACCCTCACTGGTATTTACTTTTAATGAATCACCCTGGGAGGCTGTATCTGATTACAGCGATTTCATTTATGAGAATTCGGGAGAGAATTTGTCAAAGCCATCCAACCAGAAAAAACCGGTATGGTGGCTTAATCCTATTGTGTCCCCTCGCGGCGAACAAAAACTGCTACAAATTTCCGCTGCTGACAGTTTGAACAACAGCGAATGGATTAAAAATTACATACTGAAACAGTTGCTTAAATTGAGCGTCAAGAATTTCAATTTTATTCTTGAGGACAAGTGGTGTGAATTTTATGGCGATCCCCAACCATCATCAAGGTTCAGGGAGTTGCGTGCTTTGATCGACTGGTGCCACGAGCGCGATATCAAAGTTATACTTTCCTGGAAAAGCTGGAAGGTTGAGCGCGGTTCTCTGGCGGCAACATTAGGATTGGCTGATGGTGAGTACTGCGACTCGACTCATCCGTTATTTCAAACTTATGTTGATTCCTGTTGTGAATTTATGTTTGGTGAGGATCCCGATTTCCTGAACGCGGACGGAATACAATTTGATGATCTTTTTCTTGTCCGCGATCCGGCGGTTTCACGATTTGCCGACCCGTCAACAGGCGTTGGGATAAAAGAAGCGCACCACTATTTAAAAACATTTTACCAAAGCGCTAAAAAAATAAAACCTGAAGCTTTAATAATTGGTACAGCAGTTGATCCCCATTTTGCTAATGTGTTGGACATGACTCGTATTAACGATGATTGGGATAATAAATTGAGGCGGGAAAAAAGAGCCCGCATCATTTTAGCGGCTTTGCCAAATGTGCTGATTAGCGCGGACGCGTATGAAATGGTCAACAGCATCGCCCTGCACCATTATGTAACCGGAGCAATGTATGGAATTCCGGCGATTCATTACCTGGAAAATTTCAGCGACGGAAAAATCAATGAAGAAACCAATCGCTGCATTAACACGCTGCTGCGGTTTTCGCAACAGAAACCGCCGGGTCAAGTAAAGTTTATCGACTACGGACATTGGCGAATTATAAACAACAAGAACAAAGTCGCTGCCGAATCACTTCCCGGTGGGAATGGGATTTTAATTTTTGAAAATTCAAAACAGGTTAAATTTGTATGTACTGAAAACAAAAACCCCCATGTAGTTTTCCCAAACTTTAGAGTCAAGGAAATTACGAACGATAAAGGTGATGTAGTTAGTTTCGAAGACCGTGGGCAGGGAATTTACCAGTTCAAAAATTTAATCAAAGGTGAGGAATATTCCATTACTTTGAAAAAAATTATTACGCGAAATCAATAGTTGTTAGCTTTTTGTTGATAGCGTTTAGCTGTTTTTAGATACAAATAAACGAATTCTTAAATGTCATTCCGATGCCGGAATCTCAAAAGAAAGGAAGAGGAGCTATCATAATCTGCTTCATTCAGAACGAAGTCAAGGGATTGTAACTTCCTTAATTCCCTTTATTTACCTTTCATCAAAACCTTTTTCAACCGCTCCTTCATCTCCACCGGGCTGAACAGATAAAATAATCCGCCATAAAGAATAAAGCCAACCATCGACACCAGAATCAGACTGATCAAATTTTTCATGAACAATGATAACGCGTACTGTGACAAATGAATGACCACAAAATTTTGATAAAAATAATAGCTGATCGCCCCCACTATTAAACAAATGAATCCGGTTTTCATAAAATCAAAAAAGATCGAACCTGCTCTAATCTTGTATTTGATTTCTTTGAGCATTAAATAAAATAAAATCAGAAAACTAACTGTAAAGGCAATGGAAGATGCCAACGCGATTCCGCCGTGTTTTAGCGGGGTTTTTACCAGAATAAAATTCAGCGCGATATTAAGCGCCGACGAAAATATTGCCACATAAAACGGAATCTTATTCTTTTGAAAAATGGAGAACAATCGTGATAAAAAGGCGTTCATACTTAAGCCCAGCAGCCCAATCGAATAGCACCAAAACGCGATGGTTGTCAGCCGGGTACTCTCTGAATCAAATGAGCCCCGCTGATATACGAGGCTAATAATTGGCTCAGCCAAAACCACCATCAACATGATTGTTGGTAAAACGAGGATAAAGTTCAACTGAATTCCCAGCCTTATACCGGATAGAAATTTTTCACTTTCGACCAGCGCCTGTTTTTCCGTCAAGTAAGGAATTATTGATCGGCTGATTGCCAGTCCAATAATTGCCACCGGTAAAAGTATCAACCGGTGCGCGAACCACAGAGAAGCGATACTCCCGGTGATCAAAAACGAAGCCAATACGCGATCAACGATCTCAACCGATTTATCCAGCAATGACTTTAATAAAATAAATCCGCTTTCCCTGCCGACTTTGCGCATTTCCTTTTCTTTATAGTTAAACGTCGGGGTATAGCTGGCTTGGGTATCTGCTCTGATTTTCTTTTTAAAAAGGAAAGGTACCTGAATAACAAACTCAAGCAGCGCGTATATTTTATTCATCTCAAAAAAGTTGAGTATTCCTCCCGCGAATGCTGCCATGCCAATGATAAACATAAACGGTAAAATCCAGTAAGTCATTTTAACAGCAATGGGAAATAAATCAGCAGCAAGTCCCGGAGCAAGTAATTTCACGATTAACGGAGCCAAAAAATAGAGGATAATAGTGAGGATAATCAGCAAAAAAATCATCAAATTGAGACAAGAAGACAGCAATTCCCAGCCTTTTTTATACTGGCGCTGACTAATGAGTTTTTTGAAAGGAGGCATGAATGCCCGCTCCACTACATCCTCTCCTAACACTTGCCTGAAAAAAGCAGGGATAGTAAAAGCGATAACAAACAAATCCATGGCACGATTGGTTCCATAAAAAGCAGCCGTCACCAATTCACGGACAAAACCAAAGACGCGGGAAACAAACGTCCCGGTTGCCAGGTCAAAGAGATTTTTGAATATTCGTTTTGACATAATATTTTATTTCTTTGTTCAAATTTTAACAATTCAGCCACGGAGGACGCAGGATAATTTTAATTGAAAATAATCAGAAATCTTTCGCGACGGGAATAACAATAAATTGGAAACCACAAAAGAATGGAGTTTAATAATAAAAAAACCTCTCAATGATAGCTCTTATCCATTGAGAGGTTTTTTTAATCAATTCTTTATTGTTTTGAAATTTTTATTTTGATAAACTGACTCATGGGCATTGTCATATTTTGCTGACCGGTCATGGAAACAGTGAGGTCCATTTCTGTATTATGAGTACCGGAATAATACAATCCATTTTTCTGATCAAATAGAAAATCGCCCGAAATATCACCGTCTCCCTCCATAAGCATACTCATTCCCATTCGCTGGACCTCCCCGTCCAACTCCATAGTTCCTGCAATTTTGATGCTCAGCATTTCTTCACCACCGACCATTTGCTTGCCAACGAGGGTGTACTTCGTTTTCAAGGTGATATTCATTTCCATAAATCTACTCTTCACCGGCATACTTTCTTCAACGTCCCAGCTATCTCCAATCTTGACTTTGTTAGCAGGGAAACGGGGAAAAATCGTGCCGAAATTTTGTCTCGCGTTAAATAGATTTCTTAATTGATCAGGAATCAAAGAATCGACCTGTGTAAATTCGAGAATTTTTCCATTATCATCAATCTTGAAGTCAATTTCTATTCCCCGCAGTTTATTTATCTGTTGTTCGAGTTCGTCCTTAACGCTCTCTATTCGGGGACCAGTGGCATCGAATTTGAGCGAATCATAAACAAAGCTCACATCCATTGTTCCATTTTCATTGACTGAATTAAATCTTTGGGTGAGAAAATTAACAACTTGCATGGTGATGTTTATTTCATTTCCCATCATCTCCATGTTTTGATCAAGATTCACATCCATTTTATAACTTCTCGTTTCGGCTGTGCTTGCCTTATAAGCCAATTTCATCGAGCTTGAACAGCCACCAAGCAATAAAAGAGATAAAAAAATCCCCGCAACTTTTTTGTACATAATTCCTCCAGAGTTTTTTCAAAATGTCATATACACATTTATCAACCGTAACTACGATTATTTTTCTTAATGATTTGTCTCATTCTGATTATTTTTTTCAGCTTTGTAATTTGCCTGCGGGCTTCGTTTTCTCCCGCGCTGATCAGATTATCAAGATTTTTAAACTCAGACCAGTGGAATTGCCCCACTTCCGGTTTCAAAACTAAATCAGCCTTTTGCAATTGAATTTTAGTCAACGTCGCGGAAGTGATCTGACCTGTTCTATTCAAAATTTCCAATATATTATCATACTCAGTTTTTTTCTCTAATTTCTGTGACACGTCAACAGCGATCACTATTTCAGCTCCCAATCCAATTGCCGCGTCCACCGGCACTTTTTGGCTAATGCCCCCATCGAGCAGTAAATTGTTGGAATAAGTTACAGGCGGTAAAAATCCGGGGATTGAACCGCTGGCTGTTACCGCGCTTATTAAATCACCCGTCTTTAAAATTACATCATTTCCGCTGACAAGGTCTGTCGCTACAACACAAAAAGGGATAGCGGTTTGAGTGATATCCTTATTCTGAATAATAAGATTCAGCGTATCAATAAACTTTCTATTACCAATAAGAGAAAGCCTTTTGTAGGCGAAATTAATAACAATTCGCTCTTTTAAAAATGTTACTACATGGGAGAAAAAAGTATCTGATCCGTTCTTTTTGTGTATCCTCTCCAGGTTAAGTTTATGAAAATAAGAACTGTTGAATAATTCTTCGATTTTGATTTGAATTTCCCGTGCATCTGGATTTAGAGCATACATCGCGCCAATTACAGCGCCAGCGCTGGTGCCGGCAATGAAATCAATGGGAATTTGTTCCTGTTCTAAAATTTTCAAGACGCCTATGTGAGCCAGCCCTCGTGCTCCTCCCCCACCGAGAGCAAGCCCTATTTTTGGTCTTTGAAATAAATTCATATTGGTGATTTGTGGTTTATTAAGAATTGTATAAGTATTTTGGGATTTAAAATATAAGGATAAATATATATTATGTCAAGATTTATTTAGGATTCTACAATGATACTTAAATCGTTTACATAATAATTTTGAGCCAAAAACAAAAAAATTCAAGTCAGAGAAATTAATCAATAAAAATCCTTGATATTATAAACTTAATTAATTAAATTTCAAACCACGATTTACGATATTAACGAAATCAAAAATATTTTTTTTGTCTGATCATCACTCCATTTCGAATATGAATATCACCTTAATCACATCAGTTATTTATCTGACCATTGGCGTTCTTCTCTTTTTGTTGGGGCTCCTGATTTATAGGGAAAACGCGAAGCAGAGGATTAACCGGGTTACCGCTGTAATGATTTTCTTAGCAGCATTAGCGCCAATCATGGCAGCGTTTGGATTGATGATTTTCAAATTGCAAACCGGACTCAATCTTGATCTTGAAATACTAAGAAGAATATTTCTGTTGTGGGAATTATTCTTTCCCCAGCTCCTCTATTTTTCACTTGTTTTTCCCAGGGAAAGGCAAATTATAAAAACCTTTCCCAAAATTGTTTACCTGATATTTCTACCGCATATTCTTCACTTTATTATCATTTTGGTTTTTCGCAGTCCCGAATCGATATTATCATTGATCAGTATTCCGCAGCCTGATTCCACTTTGAGAATTTTCCTTCAACCTTTTTCAATAATCTTCAACATGATTTTGACAGCGACGAGCATTTTTTATGAATTCCATGTTAACTTTTTCGCGCTGATAAATTTAATTTATGTAGTTGCGGCGATTGTTATCATGTACCAGGGTTACCAGAATCTGACAACACCTCGTATCAAAAAACAGGTTTCTCTTGTGCTTTGGGGAATTCGCGCAAGTGTTGGTCTTTACGCGATCGCGTTCCTCCTTCCCAAGCTTTTTCCCATCAAAACGTCTGATACGATTATTTATTTCTTCACCATGTCAGCGCTGCTAATTGGCACCGTCTCTATAACATGGTCAATTGTCAAATATCAATTTCTCGATATTAGTTCTTTGATAATCCGGCGATTCTTATTTTCTGTTTGTTCGGGACTCCTGCTCGGCGCGTTCCTGATCATTTACTATAATTTAAAAAGTGTATTACCCACTTTTTTGGGATTCAACATTCCCATCATAGAAGTTGTATTTATCATTTCAGCAATTATTTTTTTTCAGCCGGCGCTCGACGCGATACAGGCAATTCTTAACAGGTTGTTTGGACGCGACAAATCTGACTTTCGAACAGTTTTACAAACATTAAGTCACGATATTCTGACTATGTTGGACATTGACAAATTAATCGAAAAAATCACTGCCACGCTTACCGAGAGTTTGATGCTGGAAAATGTACACTTGATCATAAAAAATCCAGGTGGAGATTTTGAGGTTGAATGTATCGAAAATGGTGACCTGGTAAAATACACTTTTGCTGAAAACAGCGAATTCATTAAATTGATCCGCAAAAACAAAGATCCGATCGGGTATGAAGAAATAACCAATTTTGCCATCGATGAAGAGGAAAAGGAATTACTAAATTTACTCAACTGCTATTTATTAATGCCGCTTTCTCATCGCGGTGATTTAAACGGAATCTTGTGTCTGGGAAACAAGCTAACGCGAACATCTTTTTCCGCGGAAGACGCGACTTTGTTGAACGTGCTTACCGATCAAATAGCCATTGCACTGGAAAATATCGAATTATACAAAGAAAAAATGGTTAAGCAGCGCATTGAAGAAGAAATTTCCGTCGCCCGTGAAATTCAACAGATGCTGCTCCCCAATGAAATACCGCAAGGACAGACTTTTGAAATATCAGCCATGAATATCCCATCCAAAGAAGTTGGGGGCGATTATTATGATTTTATTCAATTTGATGAACAGCGAATTGGAATTGCTATCGGTGATATCGCTGGAAAAGGAATTCCGGGTGCTATTTTGATGTCAAATTTACAAGCAGCTTTCAGGGCTTCGGCTTGGCAGCACAAAAATCCGGTTCAGGTGATTAATCAAATTAACAATCAAATTGTGCGCACCACATCTGCTGAAAAGTACGCTACTTTTTTTTATGGTATTTTTGACATTCGCAAGCTGACCTTCACCTTTACCAATGCCGGACATAATTTTCCCATCATTAAAAAAAGTAATGATGACTACTGTTTTTTAAGTGAAGGCGGGCTAATCATTGGTGTCCAAGCGGATTATAAATACAATTCAACTACCATAAAACTCGCGTCTGGTGATACGCTCGTTTTTTACACTGATGGCATTACCGAAGCGCTCAATCCGGATATTGAAGAATTTGGAGAACAAAAACTGATCGACATCGTATTGCAGCATTCTTTCCGTACTGCCGAAGAACTGCGAAATATTATTTATGAGGAGATGATGCAGTTTACCAAAGGCACATCTCAATACGATGATTTAACATTGATCGTATTAAGAATACTGTAGAGCAGCCGCCGCGGTCGCGAATCTTGTCCAAAAACCATTGCAGGCGGGATGGTTGCGCTACATCATTTTTTCAATTCAATTTTATAATCCCAATACCACTGATCAAAATAGAGATTGCCTCCCTCCCACTCAACTTCTCCGCGTTGAAAATCGATTGTCTCAGAACGAAAATGAATCTTTGCGGGGAAAAGCGTCTGCGAATATTCATCATTAACAATGAGCCGGTAAGCATCCATTCCGCCGAGGAAAAACCATTTGACTGTTTCATCTTTTGAATCCAGCAAACCGATGTCCGCATCAACTGGCAGCCAGCCGTAAGGTTCAAAATAGATTTCACCCCAATCATGCATTCCACCACCGCCGGGTTTGGTAGTCCAGCCCGACTGCCACCGCGCCGGAATACCGTTCATACGGCACATGGTGATAAAAAAGATTGAGTGCATACCGCAATCGCAGTGTTTATTACGGTAAACGTAATCACTGATGTTGTAAAAAGTCGAGTATTCCCTTGCCGACGCCCAGGGAATATTATCATTGATATACTTGAAAATCTTCCTGGCGATTCTGTATGGATTTTTTTCTTTACCAACAATTTTCTTATTCAATTTTTTTAGCTTGTCAGAAAACACAACATGCGGCGGACGTTCAGAAATAAATGGCAATAGATCAGAAGTGATATTCGCGTGAATAACTTTGTCCGGGTCAATCGGTTGAAA